>JAISMA010000142.1 GCA_031276985.1 Helicobacteraceae bacterium
AACTTTTCAAGCGCGAAGTTTTCACGCAGGTTGCGATTCCCGAAGGCGTTTTTGAGCAAACAAGCGTAACTTACGCCGTTCAGGTTTGCGGCAAACTGCGCGGCGAATTTGAAGTATCGACAAGCGCAAGCGACGACGAGATTATCGACGCGGCGAAAAAGCGGCTTGGCGATCGCTTAAGCGGCGAGATCGTAAAAACGATCGTCGTTCCAAAAAAACTCGTGAATTTCGTGATCAGATGAGAGCGGCGGCGTTTGCTTTGTGCGCGATCTGGCTACTAGGTTGCGGCTACAAAAGCGCGTCGCACTATACCCGCGAGGCGCTAGGCGACAACGTTTTTGCGGATATTCGCGTCAATCGAGACGATCCGCAAAGCGCGCCAATTTTAATCGACGCGCTAAACGAGGCGATTGTATCGCGCTTTGGCAAACGGCTGGTTTCAAGGAGCGAAGCGGATACGACCATTGAAATTATCGACGGCTCTTACAGCCTTTCGGCGTTGCAAAAAGACGCGGACGGATTTGTCGTTTTGTATCGCGCAAACGTTTCTATGAGCGCGCTTGTGAATAGCGCCGCGCTGAAAGATCGGCGTTTTCGCGTTAGCGGCGATCATGATTTTGCCGTAGAGCCAAGTTCGGTCGTAAGCGACGCGGCGAAAAACGCGGCGGCTAGAGAAGCGGCGCTTAAAGCGCTGGATATGCTGATCGCAAACCTGATCTTGCTTGGACGCTGATGTCGCTTTCGGATACGATCAAAAACACTCTCGCCGTTTTCAGAGAAACAAAAGAGCCGATCACGCCCGATAATTACAGCCGCGTTTTTTGCGCGGAAGCCAAAAAGCTGGGGTTGGATCTGCCAGATTGCAACTTTATCAAGCGATCGATAGCCAATCTCGCGCCGCAGACGCAAGCCGAAGCCGAAGCGTACCGAATACGCACCAAAGAGGAGCTGGTCGTCTTTTTGACCTCGCGGCTAAACCGCGCGATCACCGCGAGCAGAGCGGACGCTTTTAACTTAACCTCGTCGATCGTTCGCAGTCTGCTGAACGTGATAGAGAGCTTAAAAATCGATAATTTAAGCGCGGAAGCCGCTTTTTCTTTGGAGCGCGACATATCGCACCCGCTGATTTTGCAGGACGAAAAGAAGCGCTGGAGCAGGATTGAAAAGCGCTTTGGGTCGGTTGACGACGGCGCGAAAGCAACTCTGTCGAGAGCGGCGGGGCTTTTTGCTATCGCGCTGAAAAAAGCGGCGATCGGCGCGATTAGCGAAGAGGCTAAAACGGCTATCGCGGAGCTAAGAAAAAATCCGTCGAATTTAACCGCGCCCGCGTTTTTAAGCCGCGTTGAAGAACTGTTGCTTCGCTCTAACGCCGATCGCGTTTTTAGCGAAAGGATAAAAGAGCTGGAGACGATGCTAAAAGAGTTTAGGGATAACTTAAGCGCGCAAAGCGTCCAAAGCGGCGAGCTTGAAGAGGCAATCGCGCAAAGCGGCGAGTCGGACGGGTCGTGGAGGTTGTTTAAAGCCTCGCTTACGGCGTTTGGCGAGTCGCTCAAAGAGCGATCCAAAACGATGGGCGCGTTGCAAAACAAGATCGCGGTTTTGGAAGAGCGCCTCGCCAAATCTCAGGCGGAAGCGTTAAGCGACGCGGCGACCAAAGCGCCAAATCGCCGCGCCGTCAATGCGCGCCTTGACGAATCCGAATCGTCGTTTGCGGAAAACGGCGTCGATTACGCGGCGGGTTTTTTGGAGATTGACGGCTTCGATAATCTTTTAAGCGCTCTCGGCGTTAGCAGCTCCGAAACGATCCTCGCGATCGCGGCGGATTTTCTTGCGCGAACGCTGCCGCAAAACGCCTTTTTCGGACACTATATGGGGCATACGTTTTTGGCGCTAATCTCGCAGCCGTCAAAGGCGAAGCTGGAGGCGGATTTGGGCGCGATCGTCTCCAAAATGGCTTCCAAGCGGTTTATGTACGAGGGGCGCTCTTTTGCGGTAACGATTAGCGTCGGCGCGGCGCTTAGATCCAAAAGCAAAAGCGCCGCCGATTGTTTGAGCGCGGCGGATGCGGCTTTGAGGCTTGCGAGATTAAGCGGCGGCGGCGTTTTCAAGGCGGATCTGTGATCGATTTCAAAGCGTTTTTGGCGAGCAAGGGCGAAGCCTATTCCAATATCGACGTCGATCGCGCGCCGCGTTTTTGGAGCGAATGCGCCCATCTGTTTTCGCCGCCGCCGATCGTTCAGGTTATCGGCACGAACGGCAAAGGCTCAACGGGCAGGATTCTCGCCGATTTTTGCTATCGCAAGGGACTGAAAGTCGCGCATTACTCTTCGCCTCATCTGCTGGAGATTAACGAGCGTTTTTGGATTGACGGAGCGGACGCGGGCGATCAGGCGTTAAACGAGGCGCACAAAAGGTTGCTTGCCAAAATAGGCTTTAAGCGCGCCGATTGGTTAAGTTACTTTGAATACGCGACGTTTTTGGCGGTCGAGCTGTTTAGCGGGCGCGATCTGGCGATTATGGAAGCGGGGCTTGGCGGCGAATACGACGCGACAAGCGTTTTGCCGTGTGAAGCGCTGTTGATAACGCCGATCGATTACGATCATCAACACATATTAGGAAGCGCAATCGAAGCAATCGCTGAAACCAAGCTGAAAGCTATGCGATCGACGACAATTTTGGCAAAGCAAAGGCACGACGTCGTTTACGAGATCGCAAATCGCATAGCCGCGCGAAGAGGGCTAACGGCGCTAAAGGCGCGCGATCTCGCGCCAAGTTTGGAACATTTCACAACCAAAGACAGCCCGCAATTTATGGCGATTAACCGTCAACTCGCCTTCGCCGCCGCCGTTCATTTGAAGCTAAATCCGAGCGTCGCGCTTTTCAAAACCAATCCGTTGCGCGGCAGATTAACCCGCGTCGCGCCAAATATCGCCATAGACGTAGGTCATAACGTCGCGGCGGCGATCGCGGTTTTTAAGGAATATCGTAGCAACCAAGTAACGCTAATCTATAATAGCTTTTCCGATAAGGATTACAAGGCGATTTTGCGCGTTCTAAAGCCCGTCGTAAAGCGATGTCTGCTGATAAAGCTGAACCACTCCCGCGCCGCCGACGAAAAAGCGATTGTCGCGGCGCTTGAAAGCTTGCGGATCGCGTGGAGCGAATTTGACGGCGTAATCGACGAAAAAGAGGAGTATTTGGTGTTTGGCGGTTTTGGCGTAGTGGAAGCGTTTTTGAAAGTATGGAATGCGCGATAAAACCACGATCACCATCACCACGCTTAACGGCTCAAAGAGCTTCACGGTGGGCGAATTTGCGAAATCTTTCGCCGTTTACGCCCTTATCGGTCTGCTTGCCGTTATCATAATCGGCGCGCTTAGCATCTACTTTTTGCTGGGCGAAATGGAGAACTTCAACCGCCTCAAAGAGCAACACAAATCGCTTTTGATGACGAGCGAAAGTTTTAAGGAAGCGATCGAGGAAAACAACGCCACCATTTCGGAACTTAGCGAAAAAATCGCCGACATCGAGTCGATCGCGGGGCTTACGGGCGATTTTGAAAACGCCGATATGGCGAGCAAACTTGATTTGGCGCGTATTAGCTTATCCGAAAGAATGCTGACGCTAAGAAGCGTGCCAAGCGGAACGCCAATCGAATATCGCGGCACGACAAGCGATTTTGGCTGGCGCACTCACCCGTTAAGACGCGCGCAACGCGAGTTTCACACGGGAATCGATCTGCGCGCGCGCGTAGGCACGCCGGTTTATGCCGCCGCCGACGGCGTGGTCAAATTAACCAGACAAAATCCGACCGTAGGTTACGGCAATCTGATAACGCTTTCGCACGCGTTTGGCTTTGAATCGCTGTACGCGCACCTCGATCGCATTTTGGTACAGCAGGGCGCTTTCGTAAAAAAGGGTCAGATTATCGCTCATTCAGGCAACACAGGGTATTCTAACGGACCCCATTTGCACTATGAGGTTCGTTACCTAAACAAACCGCTTGATCCGACTGCTTTTATGGAGTGGGATCTGAAAAATTACGAAGCTATCTTCGGTAAGGAGAAAAGAGTTCAATGGGATTCGGTGGCAAAGGGAATAGCATGGCAGTGGACACTTCTGGAACAACTATCGTCGCAAAGGGAACCAAAATTACAGGCACCATCGAAGTTGAATGCAAATTCCACGTCGACGGACAAGTAGAGGGAACGATTCGTTCCTCCAACCTTGTAACTATCGGTTCTTCAGGCAGCGTAAAAGGCGAGGTTTTCGCCGAAAAATTGGTCGTTAGCGGCGAATTGGAAGGCAACGCGGATTGCGCGAACATAGAGATATTAGCCGGCGGCAAAATGAACGGCGATCTCGTCTCGTCCAATCTTATCATCGAGGCGCAGGCGGTGTTTGAAGGCTACAGCAAGATTCGCGTCGCCGGTGGCGTCGTGGGCAAAGGCAAAGGCGATCCGCAAAAACCCAAAGAGTAACGCGGTTGCCTAAATCGCTTCCGCGCGCGGCGCATGTCGCCGCCTCTTTGTTTAGCCTCTTAAAAAACCGTCCGCAAATCGGCGGCGCAATCGTCAAAGACGATAAAAGCGCCTATTGGTGCGCGGACGCGATCAAGGCGCTTGGACGCGAGGTTTTTGCGTTGCCCGATTTACGCGCGGACTTCGGCGACGATCTACGCAGTTATCAAAGCGAACTAATCGCCTTCAGCGAAGCGTTAGGCGGCTTTTACGCGTCGAAACGCGAAGATAAATTCTTAATCGCGCCGATCGCGTCCATTCTTAAACCCATTCCCTCGCCAAAACTGTTTGAAACCATAACGCTTAATTTTGGCGATACGATCGATATAACCGCGTTGCAAAAACGCCTAATCGACTGGGGTTACGATATGGTCGACACAATCGAGCAAAAAGGCGAGGCGAGTTTTCGCGGCGAAGTGATAGATATTTTTTGCGCGCCGCATGAAAACGCGATTAGAATTTTATTAGACCAAACGCAAATAGAAAGCATACGATATATCGATATAGCGACGCAAAAAAGCGAAAAAACGGAGCTTGAAAGCGTAGCTATTCGCCCCGCGCTTTTTGCGATCGAAGGCGAAGCGGGCAAACGTTTACGCGATCTAATAGCAAGCGACGAATCGGATGCGTTTATCAAGGATGCTTTAGGCGTTGGATTGTGGAAACTTCCCGCGCTTGGATTAAGCGTAAGTTTTGACGAGATCGCCGATTTTTGCCTAGCCGAAGAGCTATCGCAAGAGCTGGACGAATTGTACATAAATCACGACAATATGCCCCCGCGCAAAAGCGTTGAAAAACTGCTAGTAGCGCCTGAAATCGGCGCGTTCAAAGCGCTGTTAGCCGACGATCCAAAAACGTTAATCGAATTTCATAAAACCAAACAAATAACGATCGCCCTCGCGTACGAAACGCAATTAAAAGCCAACGCGATCGATCTGAAAAACGCGCCCAAAAACGCG
>JAISMA010000155.1 GCA_031276985.1 Helicobacteraceae bacterium
ATAGCTATTTTCTTGATAATCCGTCCTTGTCGATTTATTTGCGTCGCAAATTAAAATTGACTATTGTAACTCTTTATCTCTATATTTGCAACGGCTTTGCTTTGGGTTTTGTCGGCGAAAGGAAGGCAAAATGGCGACTAATGGAAGAGAAAGAATTAAAGCTCGTCGATAAGCGCGCGGACGTTTTTCATTATCAGGCGATCTTCTTGCGCGGCTTCGACGAATCGATCGCTGTAAGGAACGACCAGCCGTTGCGTTTTGCCTTTGATTTCCAGCGTCAGAAACGGCGGATCGGCGTCGGTTACTTCGAGGATTTTGCCAATTGTTTTGCCGTTTTCAACCGCATCCATGCCGATTAACTCAAACCAAAAACGCTCGCCTTCTTTTAAGGCGATCGCCGCTTTGGTATCCGCGATTGTGGTAAAAAGCTCGTAGTTTGTTAGCGACGCGGCAACTTCAGGAGCGTCAAACCCCTTGAAACCTATCAAAGCGCGATCGGCTTCAAAGCGATCGATCGTCAGCGTTTGCGTTTGCGCGCCCAAAACGGCTTTAAGCGTTCGCCCAATCGCGAAAAACTCCGGAAAATCGGAGTCCACGCGAAGTTTCAACAGCCCTTTCAAGCCGAAAGTTTTGCCGATCTTTGCCAGATATAGCGCGTCGTTATCGCGGGCGCTCATCTATCGGCTTGACCAAAATGCGGTAACTTATGCCGTCTTTGGCTTTGCAGCCCGATACGACGGTTTTGATCGAGTTGATCATATTGCCGTCTTTGCCGATAATTTTGCCAACGTCCTGTTGATTGGCGTATATCACAATCTCCGAAAAATCGCGATCGACATCTTCGCGCGTAACTTCGATTTGATCGGGTTCGGCGGCGATTAACCGCGCAAAATCCGCGATGAAATGCTCGACCATAATCAGGCTTTCGCGGCGATCCGCGCTACCGTTTCGCTAGGTTTCGCGCCTACGCCGATCCAGTAGTTGTAGCGATCTTTGTCCAATTTGAGCGTTTTTTCTTGGTTCATCGGGTTGTAAAAGCCCAAAATCTCCACAAAACCGCTGTCGCGGCGCTTTCTGCTGTCGGTTACCGCGATGCGATAGAAAGGTTGCTTTTTCTTACCGAGTCTGGTTAGACGAATGACTGTCATTATTGTTTGTCCTTTTTGTTTGAAATTATTATCTCGTACGAAAGCTGTTTTTAGCGCCCAAAAGCGATTGAAGCCGCGAAGAACCGCCTTTGGACGAAAACTGCTTGGCTAATTTAGAGCCGTTTTTGAACTGCTTGATAATTCGATTGATCTCCTCAATCTTAAGCCCCGCGCCGAGCGCTATGCGATTTTTGCGCGAAGGATTGAGCAGATCGGGATTTTCGCGTTCGCGTCTGGTCATCGACTGAATCATTGCGCGGGTATGCTTGATCTCTTTGGAATTTTGCAGATCGACGTCGCCGAGTTTATCCGCCAACGCGCCCGCGCCCGGTAGCATGGACAGCAGCGATTTGATGTTGCCTAGTTTGCCTAGCTGCTCAATCTGTTCCAAAAAGTCGTCGTAATTAAACGAGCCTTTTTTGATCTTGCGCTCAATCTCTTTGGCTTTTTTCTCGTCGATCGCCGCGCCGACCTTTTCGGCAAGCGTGGCAATATCGCCGCCGCCCATCAAACGGCTAACGATGCGTTCGGGAATGAAAACCTCCAGATCGCCCAGCTTCTCGCCAACGCCGATAAAGCGAAGCGCAACGCCTACCTGCCGCGCAATCCCAAGCGCGATCCCGCCCGTGGAATCGCCGTCGAATTTGGTCAAAATTACGCCCGTAAGCGTTATTTTTTCGTGGAAAGCGGCGGCGGTTTTCGCCGCGTCCTGACCCGTGAGCGAATCGGCGACGTAAAAGATCTCATGCGGGTTAATCGCCGATTTGATCGCGTTTAGCTCTTCCATAAGCGGCGCGTCAATCGCAAGCCTGCCCGCCGTATCTGCGATCAGAACGTCAAAATGTCCGTCTTTGGCGCGTTTTAGCGCGCCGTTTACCGTTTCGATTGGCGTAGAAGCGCTAAACGCTTCAACCTCGATCTGCTCGCACAGACGGCGCAGTTGCTCAACCGCCGCCAAACGTTGCAAATCCGCCGCCGCGACCAGAACCTTTTTGCCGCGCTCTTTCAGATACTTCGCCAGCTTCGCGCACGTCGTGGTCTTGCCGCCGCCTTGCAAACCCGCGATCATTACGACCGTGGGCGGGCGATCGGCAAACGTAAAACCTTGCGATCCCGCCGCCGCAAGCGTTTCGTAGAGCGTCTCCTCAAGCGCTTTGGCAAAACGATCTTTTTGAATGCCCGCCTGTTTGGTTTTGGTTTCGACCGCCGCGATCAGATCCTTGACGACCTTGTAATGCACGTCGTTTTTCAGCAACGCTTTTCGCAGCTCTTCAAGCGCGCGCTTTAGCGAGGCTTCGTCGTCAAAATGTCTGATCCGCGAAACGGCGGCTTTAAGCGATTCGGCGATTTTATTCAGCAAAAACTGCGCTCCAAACTATTCGTTCAAGATAAAAATAGGCGCGAATTATACGCAAAGCGGCTAAAACAATCCTATCGCCCAAACAGATCGACGAATTCGATCGGGCGATCGGCGATTATTTCGCGCCCCAGTAGCGACATATAAGCCGAATGAAGCATAAGGCGTTTATACGGCTTGCCTTTGTAGCGGTTATCGCCCAAAATCGGCAGTCCGATATGCGCCAGATGAACGCGAATCTGGTGGGCGCGTCCCGTCGGAATCGCCGCTTCCAAAAGCGTGCGTCCGCTTTCATACTGGAGCGGTTTGATTATTGTGATCGCCTCTTGACCGCGTTTTTCATCAATAACGCTTCTAGCTTTCGCGCCTTTGAAGGTTAAAACGGGCAGTTCGATAACGCGCTCTTCGGCGACCGCTCCATTGACGACGGCTAAATAGCGCTTGACTGTTTTTCTCTGTTTGAACTCGTCGATCGCCCGCCGCAAAAACTCGTCGCTTTTGGCAAAGCATAAAACGCCGCTTGTTTCTTTGTCCAGCCGATGAATCAGCTTAAAACCGAGTCGTTTTTCAACCGCGTAGCTTTCTGCGCCTCTAGGTTTGTCGATTGCGAAGATCTCTTTATCTTCGTAGATCGCGACTATCGGCTTTGGTCTTTCGACCTTGAAGATCGTATCGGCGCTCAACTCCGATCGCGCAATCTCAAGCCGTTTGCCGCCGACATAAACAAATCCGTCGTCGATTAGCCGTTTGGCTTCGCCGTTGCCGATACCCTCTTGAACGGCTAGTAATTTGTAGGCTTTTTCGTTCATCGGCGCAATTGTAGCAGGCGCTTGCAAACGGCGAGCGGCGTCGCGCCCGCGATCTTGGCGGGCGTTATCTCGCGCCGATTTTACGGCAACGTTTGGCGCACTCGTCTTTGCGCGGCGCGACGGGCGCGATCGCCTCGTCGATCTTGGCGCTTTCGTAGCCTAAACGTTCCAGCGCGCAGACGATAGAACCCGCGCCGCGCTTGGCGCAGACGACGGGAACGTTTTTCTTTTTGGCTTCCTTTTTGAAATGATTCATGGCGTTGTGGCTGATGTAATCAATCATCATCACGACGCAATCGGCGCATTCGGGAAGTTTGCGATCGCAATCGCGCGCCTTTCGCATATCCCAATGCGTAACCTGCGAAACTCCTCGCGCGTAAAGCGCCTCTTTGATCGCGTCGACGCGATCGCCGCCTAAAACCAGTACCGACTCCATCTGTTCAATTCCTTTTAATCCGATTGAGTTACTCGACATTATACGGGATTTGCCGTTCGTTGTCAAGCGTAACCGCTTCTGTTAGATTGATATTTAGTATCAAAATTGGCAGTTTAGCACAAACTTCTTGAATATGCAAGAGCAAAAACCGCGCAAGCGCCTCTTTTTTCGCCGAACTTTTATAAAACCTATCGTACAATCGCCTATTTTAAGCGGTCAAAAAAAAGGAAAAATATGGGCGCGTTGCTAAAGATTAAAGGGTTTCTGCCGTTTCTGATCGTGATGTTTGTGAACGCTTCGGTCGATCTGGCGCACAAAATCACCATTCTAAATACGCT
>JAISMA010000157.1 GCA_031276985.1 Helicobacteraceae bacterium
GTAATGCTTGATCGCTTCTTGAAAATTGCCTTGATTTCCAGCCGCCGAACCGCGCTCAAACGCTTCTTTTGCGCTATTTGCGCCAAACGCGACGCAAACGGCAAGCGCCAAACCAAAAACGTATCGCATTGTCGAGCCTTTTTGCAAATTTTCGGCGGCATTATAAACCGCAAGCGCAAAATCCGCGTGCCGCCTCAATTCGCAAAACCGAAACGTCGCAAAGCGGCGCTTGGGCTTCAGGCGCGGGTGATGAAAAAATGCGCAATTTTGCCCGTACGCATTCGCCATTGCTGTGTAAAATTGCATATCTTTACAAAAAGGGGTTTCAATGGAAGCGGAAACAGCTGCTACATTAGGCGACGCGGGGTATCTCCTCAGCGTCTTTTTGCTGATCTTTGGCGGCGCGCTGGTGTTTTGGATGGCGGCGGGCTTTGCCATGCTGGAATCGGGGCTGGTGCGTAGCAAAAACGTAACGGTCATCTTGACCAAAAACGTCGGCATTATGGCGCTTGGATCGATAGTCTATTTCGTGATCGGTTTTGACATAATGTACGGACACGGCGTGTTTGGGCAGCTTTTTGCCTCTGGCGCGGTAGCGGGGGACGAAGGCTCTGATTACGGATTGCACACCGACTTCTTCTTTCAGGTGATGTTCGCGGCGACGGCGGCATCGATCGTTAGCGGAACGGTCGCGGAGCGAATCAAGCTGATACCGTTTTTCATATTTACGGTGATCTTGGTCGCGATCATCTATCCGATCGTGGGCAACTGGACTTGGGGCGGCACGTTTTTGGGCGGCGACGAAAGCTGGGTGGCTCAAAATCTAGGTTCGGCGTTTAGCGACTTCGCGGGTTCTACGATCGTCCATAGCACGGGCGGTTGGGCGGCTTTGGCGGGCGCGTTACTGCTTGGCGCAAGAGCGGGCAAATACGGACCCGACGGCAAAGTGCGCCCCATTCCAGGGAGCAATCTGCCGCTGGCTACGCTGGGGACGTTCTGCCTCTGGCTTGGCTGGTTCGGCTTCAACGGCGCGAGCGAGCTGGCTTTGGCGACCA
Organism: Helicobacteraceae bacterium; assembly: GCA_031276985.1. Lineage (GTDB taxonomy): Bacteria > Campylobacterota > Campylobacteria > Campylobacterales > SZUA-545 > JAIRNH01. The sequence goes on from JAISMA010000157.1 coordinate 1,056, forward strand.
AAGGCAACGCGGACAACATCGCGCTTGTGTGCGCGAGCACTCATCTTGGCGCAAGCGCGGGCGCGGTAGCGGCGGCGATCCTGAGCAAGATTATCTACAAAAAAGTCGATCTGACCTTCGTGCTTAACGGCACTTTGGCTGGTTTGGTGGCGGTAACGGCTGGTCCGAATATCTCCTTGTGGGTTGGCGCGTTAGAGGGCGCGATCGGCGGCATTCTGGTGGTGCTTGCCGTGCCGTTCTTTGACAAACTGAAAATCGACGATCCCGTTGGCGCGCTTTCGGTTCACCTTGTGGCGGGCATTTGGGGGACGCTGGCGGTCGGCATTTTCAATCCCGATGTGAAGTTTCTGGCGCAGCTGTTTGGCGTAGTGGTCGTGGGCGCGTTTGTATTCGTGGCTTCGGGCATTATATGGTATATTCTCAAGCTCACTTTGGGCATTCGCGTCTCTCAAAAAGAGGAAAGCGAAGGCACAGACCTTAGCGAGACCGGACTCGAAGCGTATCCGGAATTTGTGAAAAACGCGAAATAAAGGCTAACAAATGAAAAAAATCGACGCGATCATTAAACCGTTCAAACTCGAAGAGGTTAAAGAGGCGCTTCGCCAAGCTGGCATTACGGGCATGACCGTTAGCGAAGTCAAAGGTTACGGGCGACAGCAAGGGCATACCGAGCTGTATCGCGGCGCGGAATACGTGGTGGATTTTCTGCCGAAGTTGAAGCTGGAGATCGTGGTAAGCGACGATCTGGTCGACAAGATCGTAGAAACCATTATCGCGTCGGCAAAAACGGGCAAAATCGGCGACGGCAAAATCTTTGTCTATGAGGTGGAAAAAGTTATCCGCGTCAGAACGGGCGAAACGGGCGACGAAGCCGTTTGATTTTTGCTTGCATTCTTGCTTAATTCTTGCGCGTGAATTTCGCGTAAACGCGGCGGGCGCAATCGGCTAATTAGCTTATGCCGATCGCCCGCCGTTATATCTTTTTCCGCCGCAACTTTAAGAGCGCCGTTTTCTTCTGATATTCAACCAAAACCGCCCGCCAACCACATACGGATTCGTTGTCATTCTTGTAAGCGGGCATAACGATCGACATATTCAACCGTTTAACGCAGTCAAAAATCAACAAACGCAAGAAGCGAAAATTTTCATCAATGCCAATAAAAACTAAAGAGCCTTTTAAGCGCCATAAATTGCTTGCATGGGTTTATCGCCATTTTCGCCACAGTCCTTTGCGAAGGCAGGCTACGATAGCTTCCGCGGGAAGCGCGGGCGCGAAGGAATAATTCAATCCGATCGCGCCCTTGCCTCATTCTGCGCGAAGCGACAGCCCGCTTGCGGGCGTACGTCGCGTAGGAAGTCGCAGAATCTTTTCCTCTTATGTAATTCCCGCGCGCAGGGAATCCAAAAAAAAGAAAATTGAAGCGTTTCGTATTGCCTTAATACAAATGCAAACCCGTCATTTTCGCGACAATCCATTGCGAAGGCAAGAGATGCGCTCGTTGCGATAGCGGCGCAATCCGCTAAAGAATGCGGGAATATAGCGGTTTGATCTCTGGCGGTTTTAGTCGTTTGCGGTTAAATCGCGTTTATCGTCATTTCCGCGACGAAGCGCGAGGGAAGGCGGAAATCCAAATATCGCGAAAACGTCCAAACCAAAACGCCCAAACCCAAAAAAACTAACGGATTGCAACAATAGTTATGATAACGTTTATCTTAGTTTAAGGTTCTTTCGCTACCATTCTCTGCGAGAGTAACATCAATTCTCAAAATCTTACTAAACGAAAGGCATCCAATGACAAACGCCAAAGGTGCAATCAATCGGGGCGCGGGTCGATTAGCGGGGCGATTGTTAGCTCTCGTAACGGCTCTCATCTGCCTAAACGCTCCCGCGATAGCCGACGAGGTTGAAACGGTCAATCCGTCCGCGACGCAAACAAGCGAAGAGGGCGCAAACCCAAGCTCCGCAACGCAAACGACAAGCTCGACGCCCGCAACGACGGCGATCGCTCCTTCAAGAGCCGCTTCCGAAGACGACGTGGCCGAACTCGACGAAGTTAAGGTGGTAAGCGCCGCGGGTTACGAACAGAACATAGCCGACGCTCCCGCAAGCGTCTTTGTGATCACGCGAGAGGAGTTGGAGAAGAAATCCTTCAACGATCTAACGGAGATTCTCAAGAACGTGCCGGGCGTGTTTATCGAAGGCGGCGCGGTTTTCAAAGACATCAGCATTCGCGGTATGAGCAGCGCTTATACGCTTTATTTGGTGGACGGCAAACCGCTAACAAGCAACGAAGCGCACAGCCCCAACGGTATGGCGGGCGGCGTAGCGACAAACGCGCTTCCGCCCGTTTCGATGATTGAGCGCATCGAGATCGTGCGCGGACCAATGTCCTCGCTTTACGGCTCCGAAGCTATGGGCGGCGTTATCAACATCATCACCAAGAAAACGCCTTCCGAATGGAGCGGCACGGTCAAAGGCGAATACACGAAAACCCTAAACAAAATCAGTCAAGACGGCTATTTGGCAAGCGCCAACTTAGCGGGTCCGATTATCCCGAATTTGCTTTCGTTGCAAACCTACGGCTCAATATTGGGCGTGGACGAGGGACACTGCCCCGATCTCACAAAAGATTGCGGCGATAAAAGCAGCTCCCCCGCGCCGCGCTTCACAAGCAGGCAGTTTGGCGCTAAAGCGACTTTGGCGATCAATAAGGCTAACAGCGTTTGGCTAAATTACGACTACGCAAAACAGGAAAAACACGAGGAAGCCAACGTATCATACAGCACCGATACGGGTTCTAACCGCGTAAATGGCGTCGCGCTTAAACAAACCGTCGGCGCGGGATACGATCTGAACTTGGACAGTTTCAAGTTAAACTCCTATCTCCAACGCGCCTCCACCAAAAATCCAACGAGGGGAAAAGGCATAGACTACTTTGTTACGACGGCAAACGCGCAAGGAACTTATTTCTTTGATACAAACGCGCTTGCTTTGGGCGCGCAATATAGAGAGGAAAAGCTCGACGATCGCGCCACAAACGCTATGCCAGGCAATCCGCCCGTCGTTATGAAGCGGTGGTCTTACGCCGTATTCGCCGAAGACGAGTGGAACATTCTCGATAATTTGGCTTTCACGCTTGGCGTTAGATTAAACGAAGACGAGAATTTTGGCTCGCACGTCGATCCGCGCGTTTATTTGGTCTATAACATAAACGACGAATTCACGCTAAAAGGCGGCGCTTCCAGCGCGTATAAAGCGCCGACGTTAAGACAGGCGGCGGATGATTTCGGCGGCGTATCGGGCGGAGGAATGGCGGGCAATACGGTTATGATGATGGGTAATCCCGACGTTGATCCAGAATCAAGCGTTAGCTACGAAGCGGCGATCGCGTATTCAAACCGCGAGATTGGGTTTAACTCCAGCTTAACCGCTTACCATACCGATTACAAAGACAAGATTCAGTCGTCGCCCGTTTGCTCGATTCCCGCGCCCGCTCCTATGAGCTGCATTTATCAAGGCGTGGCGTATCGCACGATCAACACGTATGAAAACGTCGATAAAGCGGTTTTGGAAGGCGTAGAGGCGACGCTAAACTATGTTCCGATCGATATGCTTTCCTTTGGCGCAAGCTACACCTACACGGACACGGAGCAAAAAAGCGGAGTTAATAAAGGCGAACCGCTAAACAGCATATCCAAACATATGTACAGCGCGAACGTCGATATTAAGCCGACGGAGAAGTTTAGCCTTTGGGGACAATATACCTACAAAGGAGCGTATAAAGAGTCCTCGACCATAAGCGCCGTTAATTCGTCCAGAAACAAATCCTATAGTTTGGTCGATATTGGCGCGGTCTATCAGCTTAAAGACAATCTTAAAGCGTTGGCGGGCGTTTATAACGTCGCCAATACTAAAATGGATTTCCAATCGCACGGCAAAGCGATCGAAGGCAGAAGAGTAACAATCGGCTTCGTCTCCGACTTCTAACCGCTCGCGATAAATTTTGTCCGTGCCTTGTCCGCGTTTGCAAATGCGGAGGCGCTTAACGGACAACGGGATAGATCGCGGTTTTAGACGTAAGCGCGGGATACGGCTTAATGCGCGGCGATAAGTTTATTGCCAACAGATCGCGCTTTTCGTCTTCCGCTTTTAACTCCTCGCGGACGCTTGTCTTACGCGCAAGCGCCCGCTCTTGTCATACCAGCTTTTGCGGGTATGACGCTATGAGCGCTTAATAGCGTACTTCAATCCAATCGCGCCCTTGTCATTCCGCGCATAGTCGCAGACTCTATTCCTCCCATCATACCCGCAAACGCGGGTATTTATTTCCCGTCCGCCTTCTCGCAATCGCGGGGCGCTACTTAGTTGTCGGCGCTAGTTTATTGCCAACAGATCGCGCTTTTCGCCTCTCGCTTTTAACTCCCTGCGAGCGCTTGCCATGTCCGCGAAACGCCCGCTTGCCTGCAAGCGCAAGGCGCGTAGGAATACGGGTATCCATTTCTTAAATGACAGCATTGCACAAAACGATGGATTGCGCCCATCGTCATTCCCGCGAAAGCGGGAATCTAAACATTGCGAAGCGCTGACAAGCGCCAATCGGACAATGAACGCCTTAATTCTGGATTCCCGCTTTCGCGGGAATGACATATATGCAAGCAGACGAGCGCTTCGTGATTCTGCGACTTCGCGTAGAATGACAAGAGAGGCGCGGGCAGACGCGAAAAGGCGGGCGCGTCCCTTGCGTCGCAAGGGATTGTCGCTTTTTAGGGAATGACGCAAGAGGCGCGAGGGGTAAAAAAGTTGTGGAATATAACGGATGCATACGTTTAAGCGCAACAACGTCGGCGCGGGGCAATTAAATAAACGGCGGCGTTAACGCGACAAATCGCAAAACCAAAACGGCGCTTAACTAATCGCGGCTAAAATACCGCTATGAAAACGCTTGCGATAATCGGGCAAAGCGCGTCGGGCAAAAGCGATCTGGCGCACAAAATAGCGCGCGCCACAAACGCCGCTTTGTTGTCGATGGATTCGCTTTCGGCGTATCGGCAAATCGATATTGCCTCCGCAAAGCCCGCCAAAGTCGAGCGCGCCGATTTGAGCTATTTTGGCTTGGATATTGCAGATCCTCGCGATCGCTTCGGAGCGGATGAGTTTATCGCCGAATTTTTACGCGCAAAAGCCTTTTGCGAGGCTAATAATCGCAATCTGATTATTGTCGGCGGAAGCGGATTTTATCTCGCCGCTTTGGTTTTTGGGCTTTCGGCGCTTCCGCCAATTTCGCCCGAAATTAAAGCTGAAACAACGCATGCGTTAGAAAATATCGAAACGGCTTACGCGCTGTTAAAAACAATCGATCCAATCTACGCAAACAAGATCGCGCCAAACGATCGTTACCGCATTGAAAAAGCGCTCTTAATCGCTTTGGCAAGCGGCAAAACGCCAAGCGCGTGGTTTAGCCAAAATCCGCCTAAGCAAATCTTGCAAAACGCGCAAATTACGATCTTGTCGATTGCAATTGAAACGTTGCGCGATCGCGTTAAGCAAAGAACGGATCAAATGCTAGAAAACAAACTTATAGCGGAGATTGAAAACCTGCTTGAGATCGCGCCGCGATCGGCGCAACCCATGAAGGCAATCGGCGTTAGAGAAACGATCGATTATATCGACGGCAAAATAACGATAAGCGAGCTTAAAGATCTGATCAACATTCATACCGCGCAGTTTGCCAAACGCCAGCGAACGTACAACAAAGGACGTTTCGCAAACGCAATCGCGTTAGAGGCAAACGCGCTTGAAACTTTCGCAATCGATTATTTATCAGACAAAAATCGCCGCCATTAACCGCTTATATGTTTTAGGACAAGACGCAAATCTTTTTCGTCGATAATAACGTTTGCCTCTTTTTTCAAAACCGCTTTAGCGCAAAAGGCGATCTTTGTCGCGGCGCGTTGAAACATGGCGCGATCATTCGCGCCGTCGCCCACCGCGATCGTATCTTCCGCGCCAACTCCAAGCAAACTTTGAACGCGGCGCAACATTTCGCCTTTGGAAAAATCAAACAGCATTTCGCCGCCGACTTCGCCCGTTAAAACGCCGTTTTTACAGCGCAAAACATTGGCAAACGCCGCGTGAGCGCCGAGTTTTTCGGCGGCTGGATCAACGCCAATATGAAAGCCGCCCGAAAAAATTACGATCGTATAACCGCGCCGCCTTAACTCGCGAACGCACTCGATTGCGCCGTTCATTAGCGGCAGATTTTCGCATATGTGCGCGGCTTTGGAGCATGGCATTCCTTTTAGCGCGATTGCGCGGCGCGTTATCGCCTCGAAAAAATCCAGCTCTCCGTTCATCGCCTCGCGGGTGATCGCGGCGATCTCCTCGCCTTTGCCGAAAGCGGCGGCAAGAGCGTCGATCGTCTCGCCGTCCATCAGCGTGGAATCAAAATCAAAAGCGCATAATTTCATCAAATCCCTTTTACGTCCGTAATCCTATCAAAGCGTTTTCGCAAAGCGCCAAAATTCGCTAAGATCGACGCGCAAATTAAAAGCGGCGCGCCGCGAAACGGATTTAACGCATGTTTGAGGAAATGATAGAAAAACTGCATAGCGGCGAGTGGTTGTCGCTTGAAACAAGCCCCGCGAAAAGCGCCGTTTTTCAGCCGATTGTAGACAAATTAGCCGCGCTTGGACTTGACAAAAAAGTGGGCGGCTGGATCGTTACCGATAATCCGCTCGCGCAGCTTCGCTACGGCTCGCTTTTTGCGGCGATCAAACTTCAGGCGGCGTTTAACAAGCCCGCAATCGCCACGATTAGCATGCGCGATCGCAATCTCATCGGCATTCAATCGGACATTTTAGGCGCGAACGAGGCGGGCGTAAGGGCGTTTTTGAGCGTTACGGGCGATCCCGCGAGTCTAAGCGATCAGCCGCGCGCAAAAGGCGTTTTCGAGGCAAACAGCGTCGAATTTCTCAAAGTCGCTCATTTTTTCAATCGCGGAATCGACTATGCGGGCAAGACGATCGCGCCGCCGCCGAAGCGAATTTATCCGTTTGCGGCGACCAACAGCTACGCCAAAAACGCGATCGGTCTCAAGCGCAAGATCGCGCGCAAAATCGCCGCCGGCGCGCTTGGCGTAATCAGTCAGCCCGTGTTTTCTATCGACGACGCCCGCTATCTGCAAACGCTATTCGACGAGGCGCGAAGCGAATTTGACGACGATCGTAAAAACGCTAAGTTAATTTTGGGCGTTTTTCCGCTTGCGCGTTTGAAAACCGCGCAGTTTTTGCACTCTCGCGTTCCGGGCATTCGCGTTAGCGCGCGCTGGATCGACGCGCTATTCGCGGCTAACCGTGGCGGCGAAGAGGAGGAAGAAAAAGTCGGTTACGAGATGAGCGCGGAACTTTTACGCTCTATTCGCAAAGCAAATTTGCCCGTTCACATAATGAGCGCGAACAAGTTTGATCTCGCCGCGAAACTAATCGATCACGCGACTTAACGCGCCGCTTGCGCCAAATACAAAGCGCCTTTACGACAAAAGCGCCAGATCGCGCAACAGATCGGCGATCGTGGTTTTTGCCAGCTCCGATTCCAGCGCCAATTGCGCTTTGTTTAGCGGCGGCGCAAGCAGGGCGCATATATGTTTGCCAAT
>JAISMA010000195.1 GCA_031276985.1 Helicobacteraceae bacterium
GGAGTTATGGTTTCAAGCGTCGCGCCGTTGTAATAGAGCGTTCGCAAGGCGTTGTTGGAAGCGGTCGTTTCAAATCTGCCCACGCGCAAAACCGCTTCGCGCAAACGCTTATCGCGCAAAAACAAAAACGTAATGTCGCGATCGGCGACGGCATGCGCCGTTTATTATCATTTGACGCGCAAGGTTGCAAAACAATAAATAACATTGGCTATGTTTTACGCAACGCGATCGCTTCCTGCCGTTCGTTTGTAGCCATAGAGTTTCAATCCGCGCACCCCGAAAGGGATTGTGGCGGGGAGGAGAAACGCGGGGGTTTTCGCAAAAACAAAAAGCCGCGTTTTGTCGTCTCGCCGCGCCTTGTCGCTTTTATGGGCTTAGGTAATCGATATGCCAATCTATGGATTTAGCGTCGTATATATTAAACCATCTATCGGGATCGTCCGCGCCGCACGAAGGGGACTTATTGCAACTAAATACGTTATTTGCTTTCGCAAGCTCTATATAATCGTCAAGCTTCGCTTTCATATTCGCGTCATAATTACGCATTACATAGAAAAAGCTAACGGCGGAATCTATCTTGCCGAATACCTCTTCAAATTTCGCCGCGTTTGGAACAAAACTTCCGTTGCCCGAAAGCGAAAGCTCCAGCTCGTATTCATTGCCCGGATGGCGAACGCTAACCTTTGCGTGCATGCCGCTTTCCACGTTGCATTTTTCGTAATTAGTACCCAAGTTAAAATAATCGGTATATCCGCTTAATCGCTTTTTTAGCTCGATTACTTCGTCGTCGGTTATAGTTTTATACGACATTGCGCCGATTGTATGGCTAAGCGTAACGCCTCTGCTATCAAAAACGGGAAAACCCGCGTAATCTTCTATCGCGCCGTCGCCGTCAGACTTTGGCTGTTCTTGCGCGCAATCGGGATAAACGCCGTTTGTCGTATTTTCGCCATCGTCTCCGCCTCCGCTACCGCCGCAACCAATCAACAAAAACGCGGCGATCGCAACCGTTATAAGTTTGACTAACGCAGAAAAGCTCCCGCCAGAGAGAGAGAGAGAGAGAGAGAGAGGAATCTCTTTCTTAAACGAAGCTGAAGTTTTATTCGTTGTTTTACGCAAACGCTTTAGAGCGCTCAAAAAGCCGTGAAAAACCGATCGCTTTGCGCTCAAAGCGAAACCAACGTCCAAATTGTTAATCGGAAAAGTAATCAAGCGCATTATCATGCTCCCTTTTTCAAGCAATTTTGACTCGGATAATAACGCAATCGCGCTGAAAGCGGCGATAATTATCATCGCGTAACTCGCGCAAGACGATCTCGCGCAAACGACGAGATTTTAGGCGTTCGCCAAACGTTTGCGTTTGAAAGAGTTTTGATCTCGTTTTTGAAATAAGCGCTTGTTATAATTAGAGCCAAAGAGCAAAAGGAGGCGATTGTGGCGGTTGTTATGCGAAATATCCGCGTCGGTCGTCCGATTTCGCAGTGCAAACTGACGGATAGCAGTCGGCTGGTTTTGCTTGTCAATCTGCAAACTTCTTGCGTCGTAAAGATACTCGATTCTAAAACGCAGACCGATTTGGGCGGTTTTCACATTGAGCGAACGCCAAATAACCGCTACGATTTTCGCGTTTCAAACCGTTTCGTTTTCGCGCATAACCGCGATCTTGGCGTCGTCGATCTGTATAGTCTGGACGCTCGCGCAAAGGCGCAAAGCCTAAACGTCAAGCCTTTTTGCGCCGCGAATCCGTCCGCTTTCGCCGTTAGCGACGACGGCAAACATTTCGCGGTTGGCGATAGGCGCGGCGTTTTTACGATCTGGTCGATCAAAAGCGCAAATCCAAAAGCGACGGCTAAAGGATTTGATCCGATCGCGCTTATCGAGTTTAGCGCGGACGCTCAAAAAACGGCGATTGCCTTTGAAAACGGCGATATTGCGATTGTCAAAGCTGATAATTTAGACGATCGGTCGCTTTTGAAACTGCATAAATCAAACGTTAGCGCGTTGAAATTCATCGCAAATCGTTTGATTAGCGCCGATCTTGACGGGCGCTTAGCCGCGTGGAACGCCGAAAACGGCAAGCTGGAACGGGTTTATACGATTGGCAAAGGAGCGATAAGAGGCGTCGATCGCGCCTTTGACGACCGCGCCGCGATTGTCGTAACCGAAGGCGGCGCGCTGGCTTTGACGGATATAAACCGCGATCGCAAGGCGCTTGAAGCGGACGCTTTGGGCGAAGCGCTAGCGCTGGTAACTTTCGACGATAAAACGCAGCTTTGCGTCGTCGTAACCTCGTCGTGGAATCTGCTGTTTTTCAATCTGCAAGCGGATAAAGCGATAGAGACGTTTTTAACGCCGCCAAACGACGACGAAAGCCTTGCGCGATCGGACGCGATTAAGGTTATCGTAGTCGACGACAGCATAACGATGAGGCGGGTGATTCAAGCGGCGCTGAAAGCGGATTTTCCCTTGCTGGAGGTTATCGAGGCAAACGACGGCAAAGAAGCGCTTGAATTATTGGAGCAAAATCCCGATGTTAAAATTATGTTTTTGGATTGGAATATGCCCACTATGAGCGGCGCGGAGACAACGGCAAAAATTAAGGAAGCCAAGATTTATCCGAATCTTCAGATTATTATGGCGACCACCGAAGGCGGTCATGAGAAAGTTATGCAAATGCTTAGAATGGGCGTGGCGGGTTATCTGGTCAAGCCGTTTCGCAGGGACGCCATAACCAAAATCACGCGCAAACTATTGGAGCGAATCGCATTATGACGACCGAGCCGTACGACATTCGCAAAAACGTCGAGCAGATGACGGGCAGCCACCTGCGAAACATTATGCAGCTGGCGGTTTTCTACTCGGCAAACCGCGAAATATACGCCGTAAATGTGGCAAAAATACAAAATTTCGTGATTTTGAGCGAGATTCAAATCGTGCCGAACCGCGAGCCAAACAGCATTATCGTCGGCGTGGCGCAAATCCGCGACGAGTTGGTAACTTTCGTCGATCTCGATCTGTGGCTTGGCGCGCCAAAACCCGATCCTTCGGTCTTTAGCGTCGGCGTGGTTTGCAGCGTCAATCGCCGCAGAATCGGCTTTTTCGCGCGCGAGATCGTCGGCATAGAGGACAAATACAGCTTCGAGCTGAAAATTCCCGATTCGCGCGCGCTTAAAATCCTGTACGTTACAAACGTAAAAATCGGCGGCGAAAACAAGCCGTGCGCGGTTTTCGACATTGAGCGGCTAATGTCCGATTGCGGTTTTCCGCCCGAAATGCCGCCGTTTGCGCCGCCGCCGAAAGAGGAGCTTAGATTTATCCGCAAAAAAGCGCTAATAGCCGAAGATAGCGTCGCGGCGGCGAAAAAACTAGCCGATTTTTTCGATTCGTTAGGCATCGAGTACGAGTTGTACGCCGACGGCGCGGAGCTTATTTCGCGTTTGGATTCGATCGACGCGAGCGAAGTGGGACTGGTCGTAACCGATCTTGAAATGCCCGTGCGCGACGGCTATCAAGTAATCGCGCACATAAAGCAAAGCGAGCGTCTTAGCGCGTTGCCCGTCGTGGTTTATTCAAGCATGACGAGCAGCGGCGTGGCGGAGAAGGTCAAACGGCTTGGCGCGATCGATCACATCGACAAATCCGATACGAGCGCAATGTTTAAGCTGGTGGAACGATATATGAAAGAAAGGCGCGAGGTATGAGCGAAAGAAGCAAAATGATTGCGATCGACGAAAAAACTATGATCGTATCAGAAACCGATCGGGAGGGAATAATCCGATATGTCAACGACGATCTGCTGGAAATATCGGGCTTTAGCGAAGCGGAGCTAATAGGACAACGCGACGACGTTATGCTTCATAGCGCCGCGCCAAAATCCCTGTTGTCCGATATGCGCCGATCGCTAATGGAGAGCGGAATATGGAAGGGCTTTGTGAAAAATAGGACGAAAAACGGCGATTATTATTGGGTGTTCGCAACAGTTTTCGCAATCGATTCGGTTAACGGCGAAGGCTATCTCGCGGTTCGCACGAGGGCAAACGACGACGAAATCGCGCGATATGAAAGCGAATACGCGCAAGAACGATTGAAGGAGACGCGATGAGGCGCGCTATTTCGACGCTTTATTGGTTTGCGATCGCCGCGACGCTGTTTGGCTCTTTTTTGTATCTCAAGTCGCAAACCGACGACGCGCGCGCGATCGCTACGGAAGTCGCTTCGCTTGCCCGCGTAAACGCCAGATTGGAAGTCGCGCTAAATATCGCGGCGTACATAGGCGAAGCGAGCGAAACGGAAAAAAAGACGATAGAGGCGCTTATATCGTGGCTTAACGGCGACGATCCGCGCATTGCCGCGGAGATCAAAGGCTATTACGACGCGTATTTGGAGCGCGTTCGACAAGGCGCGATCGACGACGCCGCGCAGAGTTTCGCCGCGAGCCTAACCGCGCTTAGCGCAAAGGCGAAAGCCGCATTGGAAGCGAAGCGCGAGGAGCACGACGAAGCGGGCTTCAGCGTCGTTTTCGTAGGGTTGATAGGTTTCGGCGCGATCTTTTTGATCTTGGGAATCAGGTGGTATCTTGAAACAAAAACCAACGACGGCGATCTCGTTCGCGTAGCGGAGCATATAGAGCGCTTTTCAAACTACATCGCCGAGCAATCAAACGAATTTGAGCGACCCGTCGCGGAAGAAGGCTCTATCGGCGAAATAATCAAGCATATCAACGACGCGGCGGATCGCTTTGAAAAACGGCGCGACGACAACGTTAAAACGCTTGGCAATCTGCTGCTGTTTTCGGCGCATGTGGGCAAAGGGCATACGGCGCGGCGCGTAATCGGCAAAACCGACAACTATCTAAACTACGGGCTTATCAAAGTATTCAACCGCATGATTGAAAGCATAGACGCCGCCATACGCCGCGTCCTTGACGCGCTGGAGTCCTACAAAAACGGCGATTATTCCGCGAAGATCGAATCGGGCGGGCTTGAAGGCGAAATGTTTCGCTTGATCGAGGGAATCAATACGCTAGGCGCGGCGTTAAACGCCAATACAGCGATGAACTACAAATACGGCATAACGCTGGATTCCGCTTCCAAAGAGCTTGCGAACGCCGTAGAGAGCCTTTCAAAAATATCGCTTAGTCAAGCCGATAGCGTGGATCGCATTACCGCCGCCGCGCGCGATATTATTCGGCAGATTCAGGAGACGACGCGCAAATCGGAGCAGATGGCGGCAATCGCTATCGAAACGAAAATGGCGGCGCAAAGAGGGTTGTCTTTGACGCAAGGAACGGTGGTCGCTATGGAGGAGATCAACGCCTCCACTTCGCAGATCAAAGAGGCGATTGCGGTAATCGACTCGATTGCTTTCCAAACCAACATTTTGTCGCTCAACGCGGCTGTGGAGGCGGCGACGGCGGGCGAGGCGGGCAAAGGTTTCGCCGTCGTCGCGGGCGAAGTGAGAACGCTTGCGGGCAAAAGCGCGGAAGCGGCTAAAAAGATAAAAGATCTCGTGGCGCAAACGCAACTAAAAGCCAATGACGGCTTGTCGATCTCCAAAGAGATGATCGAAAGTTTTGACGCGCTAACGCGCAAAATCTCCGACACGTACGATCTGGTCAAAGCCGTTACGGGCGCTTCGCAAGACGAGATGAAAAAAGCGGGCGGCATAAGCGATTCAATCGAAGAGCTTGGCGCAATCAACCGCAAAAACAGCGAAGCGGCTATAGACGCGGGCAAAATCACGCGGCAGGTTTCGGCTCTTGCCGATCGGCTTGTGCGGGTGGCGCGGGATAAGCGCGTATCGACGGAGCGCGGCGCGTAGGCGCAAGAAGCGATGACCGAATATCAGGCGTTATTTATGGAAGAGGCAAACGAACTGTTTGCCAACGCTTACGATCGCCTGCTTGTCGCCGAAGAGAACGATTATTTAGATTCCGAAGCGATCGCCGAATTATTCCGTATTTTGCACACGATCAAAGGCGGCGGCGGAAGCGTGGATTTTGATCGCCTTAGCCGATACGCGCACAGCTTGGAAAATATGCTCTCTTTGTTACGCGACGGCAAAATCGCCTATAAAAGCGGCATGGCGGAATTTTTACTCGATAGCTTTGATCAAATGCAGGAGATTTTGAAAGCCGAATCGCAAAATAGGGTCGACAACTCCGAATACGCGATCAAATTAGAGCGGCTTGAGCGCAAGGCGCGGGAGTTTATCGACGGCTTTATCGACGGCGACGCGCCGGAAGCGGGCGGGAAATCGGCGCAAAAAGGCGAAAGTCAAGAGACAGACGACGACGGATTCGCGCTGTTTGACCCCGCCCAAATCGAAGCGGCGCAAAACGAGCGGGCGACTGAAGCCGCCGCCGACGCTTCCGACAATCCAGCGCCGCCCGATCCCGTCGAATACTCGTACGCGGAAAGAGGCAAAAGCGCGAGCATTCGCGTCGATCTGGACAAGATCGATCTGCTGCTTAATCGCGTGGGCGAGCTTGTGATTACAAACTCCACGCTTACCCGTTTTGCCGAGCGGCTGGAATCAAGAGCCGATCGCGACGAAATGAGCGAAAGACTCGCGCAACTAACGCGCCATATTAGAGATTTGCAAGATGCGGTGATGGGCGTTCGCATGATCGCTATGGAGCATATATACGCCAAACTGCCCAAGATCGCGCGCGACGTGGCGAAAAAACTTGGCAAGCGGGCGCGTTTGGTTCACAGCGGCGGCGGCGTGGAAATCGACAAGATGATCATCGAAGGCTTGAACGATCCGCTAATGCACATTATCCGCAACGCGCTTGATCACGGAATTGAAAGCCCGCATGAGCGCGAAGCGGTCGGCAAAAATCCCGTCGGTCTTATCAGCGTCTCCGCGACGCAGGAAAACGGGCAGATCGTAATTACAATCGCGGACGACGGACGCGGAATCGACACGCTCAAAGTCGTATCCAAAGCGATTGAATACAAGTTAATCTCCGCCAAACAAGCCTCCACGATGAGCGACGACGAGAAAAACGATCTGGTTTTTGCCGCCGGGCTTACCACGGCGGACGCGGTAACCGATATTTCGGGGCGCGGCGTGGGCATGGACGTGGCGCGAAACAACATCGCCAAACTAGGCGGCGTCGTCAGAGTCAAATCGCAAAAAGGCGTCGGTACCAGCGTAACCATTACGCTTCCGCTCACGCTTGCGATCTTGGACGGCTTGAACGTGGAAGTGGGCGATCACCGCTATATTTTGCCGCTTTCGTCGGTGGTGGAATCGTTGCAGCCGCGCCAATCGATGATTCAGGCAAACGGCGACGGAAGCAAGACGACGCTTATGCTTAGAGACAGCTTTATTCCAATTTTGGAGCTTTATTCTCTATTTAATATCAAACCAAAATACGCCGATCCGTCGTCGGGCATGCTGATCGTTGTGCGGGCTGGCGGCGAGAGGATCGCGCTATTTGTGGATAGTTTCGGCGCGCAACAGCAGGTGGTCGTTAAATCGCTGGAAAAAAACTTCAGGCGGGTAAGCGGCATAGGCGGCGCGACGGTTCAGGGCGACGGCGAAGTGGTTTTGATCTTAGATCCGCTTGGGCTGGTCGAAAAAGAGCGCGAAACGCGGCAGACGAGAACGCGATGAAAGAGGAGTTTTTGATATTTAGAATGTTTGGCGTTATGTATGGCGTTCGGTTAAGCAGAGTGCGCGAAATCATAACCTATTCGGGCAAGATTACGCCTTTGCCAAACAATCCCGCTTGGATTTTGGGCGTTATCAATATGCGCGGCGAAGTTACGCCCGTGATCGATTTTCGGCGCAAATTTTCCGCTATGGATATAGTTTACGACGACGAGACGATTATTATAGCTATGAAGTTGCGAGGCGATCGCGTAATGGCGATCGTAGCGGATAATATCGAAACAATCGCGGAAATGGACGCGGATAGCCTGCAAGCGGCGTCGGACATTGGCAGCGGACTAGACACGCGCTATCTTGAAGGTTTGGCGCGGCTAAACGGCGAGATGATTAGCGTTATTAACGTCGACGTAATGCTCGACATAAACGAACGATTTTAGGGAACGCTCTAACGGCGCGGCTTCGTCGCCTAAGCCGAACGCGACGCTATCGCAAACGGCAACGCAAGCAAAGAAACATTGACCAAATGGTTTAACAACGCGAAACAAACGCAAGCCCAAATCCAAACCGCGCAATTAAACGCGGACAAACTAAAGGCTTTAGACGGCGCGAAAAACAAAATCGTCGTCCGAAGCGTCAGCAACAACGAGATAAGCGAGGCGCAAAACGAATTCGCAAAGATAGGCGTTAGCGTTAAGTTCAAAAATCCCGCCGACGTAAAGCGCACAATAGACGGCTACCAAATACGCCATACGCTAAAAGAACACGGCGATCCAAAGACGGAAGCGGCGCGTGGCAATATCGCGGTAACTTACGACGACATCGCAAACTATACGAAAATCATCGACAATCACGATCTAAAGAGCTACAGCGTAAGCGCGAACGGAACTCCCGCTATTCGCTACGGCAAGCAAATAAACGGCTATTTCGTAGTTGTTGAAGAGGTCAGAAACAAACATCACAGCTTTTCGTTTTATACTATGTATAAACACAAGGGAACGTTAACGCCCGAAAGTCTGATGACGGCGGCAGAGAAACAAGGAGCGCGGGGCAGACCCTCCTCTGTACGCCCGACAACGACCGCCTTATTAGGACGGCGAGATAATGTTGCCCCGACCGAAACTATACCACAACAAACGCCAAAACCGCAAGAAACGCTTATCGCCAAAGTCGATCAAGCTCTCAAACGCGGCGATTACGATACCGCCGTATCCAATCCCGATCTTGTCCGCGCCGAACTCAAAAAGCTAACCGACGACGAGCTAAAGAATGAA
>JAISMA010000241.1 GCA_031276985.1 Helicobacteraceae bacterium
CGCTACAGCGAAGGCGAGCAGTTTGAGATTGACGTTAGCGGCGTTAAGTTGGACGGCGCGACGAAAGCGTTTATTATTTTTGATAAAAACGGCAAACTTGCCGCTATTGTTATTGAGTTTTCGGGCAACAAGTTCGATTCGCTCTACAAATCGTTAAACGGGCAATATAAGGCGCGTAGAAAAATACTGCGCGAGGACAATAAATTCGCTAGATTTTCCATTGTTAACGGCGAAGTTCGCCTGATTGAGCCGCGTGATAGTTTTACGACTACCTTAATTTACGCGACGACTCAGATGTGGGAAAAAGCGGAAAGCTCCGTTTTACAAAAATAAGACGCTAAAAAAACCGAATATTTGACGTGAAAAACGCAATTTCAAACGACGATTTTGCGTTCAAATTCGCTACAAATTTAATGCGCGTTTTTGTTCATAAAATATAGCGCTACGCCAAGCGCCAAAATCGCCAGCGCGAGATATAACATTTCAAGCGGCGTGGCGAAAGTCATATGCAAAACGCGCTGAAAAAAGCTCACCACCAGCACCATGATGATCACCTTGCCGAGCTTGTCTTTAAGCTGATCTAACGATTTGATCGTGAGAATATCCACGTCTCTTAATTCGATCTCTTCGAGTTTTTCAATCCGCGAGATAAACAACTCGTATAAACCAAAGCTAAATATCAACAGCACGACGGCGATCAGATAGAGATCGACCGCGCCGATAATAATCGACACGCCGTCGGCGTGAAGATCGACGTTGGCGTTATGAACGTAATACTGCCATGTGATCATCGTCGCTTTTATCACGTCGTAACTTGCGACGATAAACAGCACCGTCGCTCCAAGCAGACTGAAAATCACCGAAAACATCACGAGAAAACGGCTTTTTACCAGCAAGCCCTCAAATATTTTTTCTATCATTCAATTCTCCTTGTTCCAACTTTTAATCCAGCTTGATCCACTCCTGCGCGATCCGAACGGCGTTTGTCGCCGCGCCGACGCGCAGGTTATCGGCTACGATCCACAGGTGCAAAACGCGCTTGTCAAAAAGATCTTCGCGCACGCGCCCCACGAAAACCTCGTCTTTTTCGCCCGCAAGCAGCGGCATGGGATAGCTGTTTTTGGACGGATCGTCGATCACAACGACGTCTTTTGCCGATTTAAGCAGTTTGATAGCTTCGGCGGCGCTAACGGGTTTTGCGAACCTAGCGGCGATCGCCTCGCTGTGTCCGCGAAGCACGGGAACTCTCGCGCAAGTGGCGGCGACTTCAACCTTGCGATGAAGGATTTTTTGCGTTTCATTTACCATTTTAAGCTCTTCTTTAGTGAAGCCGCTGTCGGTAAAGCTATCGATGTGCGGAATGACGTTTAGCGCGATTTTGTGCGCGAATTTGCGCGGCTCGATACGATCGAAATCAAAGCTAAAGATACTTTTCATCTGATCCATTAACTCGTCCATCGCCTTCGCGCCCGCGCCGCTAACGGCTTGATAGGTCGCAATGTCCAGCCGCTCCAAGCCAAAAGCGTCGCAAAGCGGCTTCAGCGCGATAACCATTTGGATCGTAGAACAGTTTGGATTGGCGATAATCCCTCTGTTTTTCCACAGCTTCACGTCTTCGGGATTGACCTCTGGCACGACAAGCGGAACGTCCTCCTGCATTCTGAAATGGCTCGTGTTGTCGATGACGACCGCGCCCGCTTTCGCCGCGCTTGGCGCAAACTCCGCCGAAATCGCCCCGCCCGCGCTAAAAAGCGCAATCGCTATTCGCTCTTGAGCGAAAATCTCATGCGTCAAGGTTTGAACCTTGATCTCCTCGCCTCTAAACTCGATCGATTTGCCCGCGCTGTTTTGGCTTGCCAGCGGCACAAGTCGCTCGATCGGGAATTTTTGCTCCTCCAAAACGCGAATCATCTCGCCGCCAACCGCGCCCGTCGCGCCGACGACAGCAACCACATACTTTTTCAATCCGTATCCTTCGTAAAATTAAAGGCTAATTTTATATTTAGAGCGTTTAGCCTCGAAATCTTTAATCGGCATTTCAAGCAGTTTCGCCGCTTCCGCCGCGTTGCCTTTAGCTTCGCTTAACGCCTCTGAAATTAGCTCTTTTTCCAGATCTTCCACGCTTTTTGCGCCGCTTCTTGCCCGCAAAAACAGATCGTCAGGCTCGATCGTATCGCCTTCGCTAATGATCGCGCTTCGCTCGCAGACGCTAATCAATTCGCGTACGTTGCCGTACCAGCCGTAGCTCAAAAGCTCCTCTTTCGCGGCGGGCGAAAAGCTCTTTTTGTCGAAGCCGTAGCGCTCGCAAGCGTTCATCAGCGTCGCTTCGGCAAGCGGCAAAATCTCCTCTTTGCGATCGCGTAACGGCGGAATCGCGATCTCGATCGTATTAAGGCGGTAGTAGAGATCTTCCCTAAAACGCCCCTCTTTGATCGCCTCGCCGATATTTTGGTTTGTCGCCGCGATCAGCCGCACGTCGATCGCTATGTCTTTCAAGCCGCCAAGCCTTCTAACGCTCTTTTCCTGAATGGCGCGAAGCAGTTTCGCCTGCAAAGCGTAGGGCATTTCGGCGATCTCGTCCAGAAAAAGCGTCCCGCCGTTTGCCTCTTCAAAACGACCGGGCTTTGAGGTTTGCGCGTCGGTGAAAGCGCCTTTTTCAAAGCCGAACAACTCGCTTTCCACCAGCGCGTCGGGCAAAGCCGCCATGTTGATCGGCACGAACGGCTTTTCGCTGCGCGGCGAATTGAAGTGGATAAAGCCCGCGAATATCTCTTTGCCGACGCCGCTTTCGCCAAGCAGCATTACCGCCGCGTCCGTTTTGGCGCATTTGAGCGCGACTTGACGCGGACGCTCCAGCGCGGGCGAACTGACGATGAAAAACTCGTTTTTTGCCGCCTCTTTGTGTTTTGCGGGCGCGATTTTCGCCGCTTTTTTGATGGTTTGCGCCGCTTTTTTTGCGCGGTTTATCGCCTCGATCAGCGTCTCGATTTCAAACGGCTTTTGCAGAAAATCCTTCGCGCCAAGCCGCATAGCCTCGATCGCCTTGTTCAGCGTGGCGTTGCCCGTGATGACGATTGATTCGTATCTGCCGTTTAGCTCGCGCAAAAACTCCAGCCCGTCCATAAACGGCATGGTTAGATCGGTGATCACCAGCTCGAAGCTGTCGTCTAGTTTTTTCAGCGCGTCTTTGGCGTTTTTGAAACTGACGACCTCGAACTCGTC
>JAISMA010000098.1 GCA_031276985.1 Helicobacteraceae bacterium
CGCCTACAGCCCGATCTGCTTGAAATGCGCTTGCGGCGCTTTGCACACGGCGCACGCTCCGGGCGCTTTTTTGCCGCGATGAACGTGTCCGCAAATGTCGCAGACCCAAATCTCTTCGCTTTCGCTCGCGAAAAATCCTTGCTCTCTTAATTTCTGCTCCAGCGCAAGATATTTTGCCTCGTGTTCCACTTCCACTTTGCCGATCGCGTTAAACAATCTCGCAATCTCGTCGAAGCCTTCCTCTTTGGCAATCTTCGCAAAATCGGGATACATCGTCGTATGCTCGTATCGCTCGCCAGCCGCCGCGTAGAGCAGATTCGCCGCCGTTTTCTCCCAATCGGCGCCGCGCGTTAATTTGTTGTACGCCGCGAACTCCATTTTGGCGTGGCTATGCTCGTTGAAGGCAAATTCGTCGAAGAAATCGGCGATTTGATTGAAGCCTTCCTCGCGCGCGATTTGCGCGAAAAAGTTGTATTTGTTGCGCGCCTGCGATTCGCCCGCGAAGGCTTTGAGCAGGTTTGTCGCCGTTACGTTTTCGTTGATCGCCCGCATTGGCTCGCCGCAACAGGTCAGAACGCCGCCGCCTACTTTTTGAACTTCCACCTCGTTGCCGCACTTGGCGCAACCGTATGTTTGATACTGTTTCATCGTTTATCCTTATTTGAGATGAGCGATTGTAGCGTTTGCGCGCTTTAATTAAGAAAAATTATTTTTTGATAACGACGCGAAGCGGGCGCGAAAGTTAGGCTGTGATACTATTAAATCGACTTCCGCGCGCGCCGTCGCGGGTATTTTTTGAAAAGGACGTTTATGTCGTCAATTGAAAACGTGGAGAACAATCCAAATCTAAATCGCGTCAAAACGATAGCCGTTATGAAGCGCGTACTTGAAACCAACGATCAAAACGCAATCGCCAACCGCCGCGAGTTTGACGCGAAGGGCATTTTGTCGATCAATCTGATGAGCTCGCCCGGTAGCGGAAAAACGACGCTTTTGGAAGCTACGGCAAAAGCCGCCGACTTCAAATTCGCCGTGATTGAAGGCGATATGGAGACCAACCGCGACGCGGATCGGCTTGCGAAATTAGGCGTGCAGGCGCGTCAGATTACGACGGGAACGGCATGCCACCTAGAAGCCGACATGGTGCGCGAGGCGATGAGCCAAATGAAGCTTGACGGCTTGAACGCGGTTTTTATCGAAAACGTGGGCAATCTCGTATGTCCCGCGAGCTACGAACTTGGATCGCATATCAACGTCGCGCTGATCTCGACTCCCGAAGGCGACGACAAAGTTTTGAAATATCCCGTTATGTTTCGCCTCGTCGATTTGGTTTTGATCACGAAAGTAGAGCTTGCGCCGCTGTTTGATTTTAGCGTCGATCGCGTCGTGAGCGAAGCGCGGCGGTTAAAACCCGAAGTAGAGACGATCGCCCTAAGCGCGAAAACGGGCGAGGGCATGGATCGCTGGCTTAGTTTCGTCAAAAGTCGTTTGCCGTGAGCGGCGTTATCACGCTGGCGCACGGCGCGGGCGGGCAGGAGACAAAAGAGCTGATCGATCGCGTTTTTTTGCGCGCGCTTGGCAACGATTATTTGAGCGAAGCCGAAGACGCGGCTGTGATTGCCTTAGGCAAATTCGCCGTTTCAACCGACGGCTTCATCGTCGCGCCGCCGATTTTCAAAGGCGGCGACATCGGCAAACTCGCCGTGGCGGGCAGCTGCAACGACGTGGCAATGCGCGGCGCGAAACCCAAGTTTTTGACCGCGTCGTTTATTATCGAAGAGGGCGTAAGTTTTGAACTGCTGGAGACAATCGTCGCCTCGTTTGCCGCCGAGCTTGCGAAAAACGAAGCGAAACTAGTCGCCGCCGACACCAAAGTAACGCCGAGAAATCAGGCGGGCGGCGGATTGTATATCTCTACGACCGCGTTTGGCGAGGTCAAGCTGGAAGGTTTGGCGGCGCGAAATCTCAAAGAGGGCGATTATATTATCGCAAGCGGAACATGCGGCGATCACGGCGCGGCGATCTTCGCGGCGCGAGAGGAAATAGCGTTTGAAGGCGATTTGAAAAGCGATTGCGCTTCATTGTGGGGCTTGGTTTCTCGGCTGATCGACGCGAAAGCGCCAATCGTCTGCATGCGCGACGCGACGCGGGGGGGTTTAGCCGCCGTAACGAACGAATGGGCGAGCGCCGCCGACGTCGCCATAACGCTTCAGGAAGCCGCGATCGGCGTTAAAAACGAGGTTAAAGGCGCGTGCGAACTGCTTGGTTTCGAGCCTTACGCGCTTGCGAACGAAGGCATGATGATCGCGGCTGTAAGAGGCGAAGCGGCGGCGCTTGAGGCGTTAAACGTTATGCGATCCGACGCGCTAGGGAAAAACGCGGCGGTTATAGGCTTTGTAGGCGGCGATCGGCGCGGTCGCGTAATTTTGCAAACGCCGCACAAAACGTCGCGTTTTTTGGACGCGCCAAGCGGCGAACTGCTACCTAGAATCTGCTAATTTTATGCACGAATACTCGATTGTTCAGGCGCTTTTAGATCAATGCGAGCGCGAGGCGAAAAAAGCCGACGCAAGCAAGATTTTAAGCGTTAGAGTCAAGGTTGGCAAACTAAGCGGAGTAGAGCCTAAACTGCTAAAAACCGCGTTTGAGTTTTTCAGCGAAGATAGTTTGTGCAAAGGCGCGAAACTTGAAATAAACGTTCAAAACGTCGTGGTGGAATGCAGGCGTTGCGGCGAAAAAAGCGAGTTGGGCGAAACGGAGTTTTGCTGTCCTAAATGCAGAAGCGAAGATATAACAATTGTCGACGGCGAAGAGCTAATGCTGATGAGCCTTACTATGCAATAGCGCCTCTTATTTGCGAAGGCGCTAAACGATCTAACTTGCGCCGTTTGGCAGATCGCGGCGCGTAAAGCGCAAGAGCAAAACGCGACGAAAACGCAAGAAACGAATGCTACGGGAACTCCGCCCGCGACGAAAACGCAAGAAACGAACGCGACGAAGCCGCAAGAAACGAACGCGACGGCGGAAGAGGACGAATGGTACGATCCCGTCGCCGAAAGAGAGGCGGCGCGTAAAGCGCAAGAGCAAAACGCGACGAAGCCGCAAGAAACGAACGCGACGACGGCGGGAACTCCGCCCGCGACGAAAACGCAAGAAACGAACGCTACGGGACAAATTCGCGCGGTCGATCTAAAACCCGAACAGATACCAAAACTCTTTTAGTTGAAAGCGCGGCGACGTTTAATTGGTAAACGTCTATAATCGCTCCATTATAGATAGGAGGC
>JAISMA010000212.1 GCA_031276985.1 Helicobacteraceae bacterium
CGAATAAAATCCAAAGCAAAATCCAAAAGAGCGGCAAATGCGTTTTACCTTCGTAACGATTTTTGAAAATCTAATCGCGCCTTATTTCAACGAGGCTATTCTCAAAAAAGCGATCGACAAAAAACTGATCGCGATCGACGTCGTCAATCCGCGCGATTACTCAACCGACAAATGGAAAAAAACCGACGATACCGTAACGGGCGGCGGCGCGGGAATGGTGATGACGCCGCAACCGCTGTTTGATTGCTTGAGCGATCTAAAGCGCAAATCGCCAAAAGTCAAGATTTTGTTTATGACGCCGTGCGCCAAAAGATTCGACGCGCATGACGCGAAAAGGCTGGCGGCGTTTGAGCGCGTCGCGTTTGTCTGCGGGCGTTACGAAGGCTTTGACGAGCGCGCGATCGAGGCGTTTGCCGACGAGGTTTTTTCAATCGGCGATTTTGTTTTGACGGGCGGCGAACTGCCCGCGATCATAATGTGCGACGCGATCTCCCGTTTTGTGAGCGGAACGCTTGGCAACGAAAATTCGGCTGTAACCGACAGCTTTGAAAACGCGGCTTTGGAGTCTCCGAGCTTTACCAAACCGACGCTTTTTCGCGGCGCTAAAACGCCCGCCGAGCTACTTAGCGGCAATCACAAAGCGATCGACGAGTTTCGATCGCGTCTATCGGCGCTAAAGACGCGCTATTTTCGCCCGGATCTGCTTTAGGCGCGGCATTAAGTTTCTTTCGCTATAATTGCGCCCTTTTTTAAGCATTCTTAAGGATAAATTATGAGAAACCGATATATCGAAGCCTTTGAGAAGGCGCAAATCGGCGAGAAAGCGCGTCCCGATTTCAAAGCGGGCGACACTATTCGCATAGGCGTCAGAATCAAAGAGGGCGAAAAAACCCGCGTTCAAACCTTTGAGGGCGTTTGCATATCCAAGCGAGGCGCGGGCGCAAACAAGACCTTTATCGTTCGCAAAATCGGCGCGAATAATATCGGCGTCGAGCGCATTTTTCCGCTTTACGCGGAGGCGCTGGAGACAATCGAGGTGGTTCGCCGCGGTCGCGTTCGCCGCGCCAAACTTTACTATCAGCGCAATCTGCGCGGCAAAGCGGCGCGTATCAAAGAGATTCGCGTTCCAAAAACCGCCGAATAACGGCGGCTTAATTCGCGCCCGATCGCGGGCGATTTGACAAAGGTTGCACAATGCTTTACGAAGGCGCGTTACGGTTAGATAAAAACGTCAGAGCGGCGATTGTCGTCTCGCGTTTTAACCGCATAATCACGGCTCAACTCGCCGACGGCGCGAAAGATAGCTTCATAAGACACGGCGGCGACGAGAACAATCTGGACGTCGTGCTTACTCCGGGCGCGTTTGAAATCCCGCTGACGCTCAAAAAAACCATCCAAACGGGTCGATACGCGGGCGTCGTTTGCGTAGGCGCGGTGATTCGCGGATCAACGCCGCATTTTGATTTCATCGCCGCCGAAACGACCAAAGGCGTAGCCGCCGTCGCTTTGGAATCTTTGATTCCCGTAACCTTTGGCGTGCTTACGACCGACACGCTTGAGCAAGCCGCCGAGCGCGCGGGCAGCAAAGCGGGCAACAAAGGCTTCGAGGCGATGACGGGGCTTATCGAGCTAATAGATCTGTACGCCAAACTAGGCAAGTAGCTTGAGCGCGCGCCGCCGTTCTCGGCTGATCGCCGCGCAAGCTCTGTACGCCTACGATATGGGCAACGATCGCCTAAATCTGATAGAGGGCTTTCTAGCCGAATCCAAAATATCGCAAAAACACAAAGATTTTGCCGTCTGGCTCTTTGAAAAAACGCGCGATAATTTAGGCGCGATCGACGCTTTGATCGCCTCAAAAATCTCAAAAGAGTGGAGTCTAGAAAGGCTTGGGCGCATGGAGCTTGCCGTTTTGCGACTTGCTTGTTGCGAGATAATGTTTGGCGATTCGGACGCGCCGATCGCCATTAACGAAGCGCTAGAGATCGTCAAAATCTTCGCCGACGACGCCGCGCCGCCGTTTATCAACGGGATTTTGGAGGCGGTTCGCAAGGAAAGGAGCGGCGCGTGAAGCTGTGCGTCGCGCTGGATTTGCAAAGCGCCAAAGAAAATATCGCCGTCGCGGAGCGTTTGAGCGGTCTTGATCTGTGGTTTAAGGTTGGGCTCAGGAGTTTTATCCGCGACGGATGGACGTTTGTGGGCGAGGTGAAAAAGTTAAGCGGCGCGCCTATTTTTCTTGATTTGAAGCTGTGCGACATTCCAAACACGACGGCGGACGCGGCGCTGGAGATTGCGCTTCGCGGCGCGGATATGTTCAACATTCACGCTTCAGCGGGAATTAAGGCGCTGGAGACGACAATGAATCGCCTAAGCGCGTTAAAAACCCGTCCGATCGCGCTGGCGGTTACGGCGCTAACGAGTTTTTCCGCCGACGAGTTCGCCGCGATCTACGACAAACCGATTGAAAAAGCGGCGATCGATATGGCGCGATCGGCGTACGAGGCGGGTTTGGACGGCGCGGTCTGCTCGGTTTATGAAAGCGGCGCGATCAAGACGGCGTGCGCGGCGCGGTTTCTTACGCTTTGCCCAGGCGTTCGTCTTGCGGGCGACGATGCGGGCGATCAATCCCGCGTCGCCTCGCCGCAAACGGCGTTAAGCGAAGGCGTTGATTTTATCGTTATGGGTCGTCCGATTATTGGCGCGAAAGATCCGCTTGAAGCGGCAAAAAACGTCTTGGCGCTAATTACGCGGCGCTAAAGTCGAGTCGCGCCCGATCCGCGTTGATCGCGCCGATCGCGGCGTTAAAGGCAGGATCATTTTGCGGCGCTGATATTGATTCGCCTGAAAATTTCCATATACGCGCCGCTTTCGTTTTTTGCGAATGTTTTTATCGCGTCGATCGCGTCGTTGCGAAAGCGAATTTTGGTCTTTTCGTCGTTAATATAATCCAAAAACGGAACTATTGTCGGTTGATCGATCCACGCGATCATTTCGCTTTCATCGTCAAAAACGCGATCGGCGTTTTCGACATAAACGTTTATATCGCTATAACCCGTTTTTTTAAGCGCCGCGATATATTCGTCCGCGCTTGGCATGCGCCATGGATGCTGAAAACCTTCAAATATATTTTTGTAACGCGGCAGCGCGATCGTTTGATATGCGGCGGCGATAAAATTCTTGCAGTTGCCCTCTCCTCCAAAACTCCAGCGAATTTTACCGCCATGTTTAAGCGCTTTATAGCAGTTTTTAAGCAACCGATCGTGATCCAAAATCCAATGTAATGCGGCGTTTGAATATATGAGATCGAATTCGTCTGAAAAACCAAGATTGTTTATATCCGAATGAATAAAAATAAGATTAGACGGCGCATGTTGGCGTTTAGCCGTTTCAATCATACCGCGCGAAGCGTCAAGCCCGATCGTTTTGCCTTTGGGCGCAAGCGCGGCTAATTTGGCGGTTAATACGCCGTCGCCGCAACCTAGATCTAAGATATTTTCATCGCCTTTTAGCGATAGGCTTTCAAGAACGTCTATGCCCCATTTCTTTTGCAGTTTGGA
>JAISMA010000216.1 GCA_031276985.1 Helicobacteraceae bacterium
ATAAGCCGTTTTTGAGCAAAATCCAAACCGCCTAAATGATCGATTAATCCCTCTTTAAGCGCCTGTCTAGGCGTGAAAACGCGCCCGTTGGCAAACAGATGCGCGTTCGCCGCGTCCAAACTTCTTGCCTCCGCCACGTCGGAAACAAACATGGCGTATATATCTTGAACTAGGTTTTCAAGTTGCGCTTTTTCGGCGGATGTCGGATCGCGGTAAAAAACGCCTACCTCTTTATATTCGCCCGCTTTGACCACGTCGATTTTAACGCCGATCGTATCAAGCAGTTTGGCTACGTTCGCGCCGCCCACTATAACGCCGATCGATCCGATAAGTCCGCCCGGATTAGCCACGATCTCCTCCGCCCATACCGAAGCGTAGTAGCTTCCGCTTGCCATAGTGTCGGCGGCGTAAGCCACGACGGGTTTTTGTTGGCTTAGATCGCGTATCGCCATCATCATTTCCACGCTTGGCGCGACCGCGCCGCCCGGCGAATCCACCACAAGCAAAACGCCTTTGACATGTTCGGCTTTAGCCGCATCGACCTCCGCTAAAAATTTGGCGGCGTCAAAAATCTCGCCGCGCAACTCGATCGCGTATAAATTCGGCTCGTGCCGCCCAGATCGCGGCGCTAAAACAATCAGCGCCACGAGTAGCACAAACAAAACCGCTTTGAAATGGTTTTGAATAAACACGATCGGCGCGGTAATCGGATAAAACAGCTTTTTGAAAAATTCAATCATCAGACTCTCTCCCCGTTGATAAATATATTGTCCATCGCGCTAGGCGCGCGCAAAATCGCCTGAAGCGGCAAAAGCGCGTCGTCGCGCGCTTCGCTAGGCAGCCTAAACGAAATAATATCAGCCGCGTAACCGCTCGCCAAGCGCCCCGCGTTCAGATTCAAAACCTTAGCCGCCGAATCGGTAACGCTTCTTAGCAAATCGCGCGCCAACAGCGGCAGATCCAGCCCTTCGTGCATAAACAGCGCCGATCTAAGCTCGCCAAAAAGATTCAGCGAATAGTTTGAGCTTAACCCGTCGGTGGCGACCAGATACGGAATTTCGCGGTTTTTTAGCTTCTCCAAAGAGAGCAGACCGCAACCCAAAAGCCGATTGGAAACGGGACAGTGCGCGATCGCTCCGCCGATCTCTTTGATCGCGTCCAATTCCTCGTCGTCGGCGTTGGCGCAATGCGTAAAGATCGTTTTCGTATCGGCGAAAAACGACAAAAACTCTTTAGCGGAACAAAACGGCGCGTTCAGCTTGAAAACCCTTTCAAAAAACGGCTTAAACTCGCCGGAACCGCTTTCAAGCCATTTGCGCTCGCCTTTGCTTTCGAGAAAATGCGTTGAAAGCGGCGCGTTGCGAGATTGCGAAAGCGCGATCGCCTTTCTTACAAGCGTCGGCGCGACAGAGTACGGCGAATGAATCGCGATCGCCGATTGAAAGCGATCGGAACGGTATTCGTCGCTTTTGGCTAACCGCTCCAAAAACGCCGAAAATATGCGATCCGCCGCGCCCGCGTTTGATCCGATCAACTCGTTGAAATAAACGACTCTTTGTTTAGCAAACGCCAAACTTTCCAGATCAAAACCGTAACTGCTAATCGCGCCAATCGTCGTCGTCCCGCCGCGAAGCGTATCTTCCAAAACCGCGTCTATAAGCTCTTTTGTCAGCCCTTTAACAAGCGTTTCGCGCTTTTCAATCACGGAGGCTAACCACGCGATAAAACTGCCGTAATTAAGTTCGGCGGCGGCGAGTGAAAACTCCAAATGCGTATGCGCGTTGATAAGTCCGGGCAGCGCGATCGAGTTTTTGCCGCCTTCAATGACGGTCGTTTTTGTTTTCCATTCGGCGATCGCGGCTTGATCGTCGGTTATCTCCTCGATGTTTTCGTCGAATACGATCGCGCCGTTACGCGCAATCGGACGCGACGGATCCATGGTCAATATAACGTCTGCTAAAAGCGTATTCATTTGGGTTGGATTGTAACCAAGCGCGCTTAAATTATAATCGCGTCCATTTTTTAGAGTTTAAGGACGCTTGATGGGTCGCGCTTTTGAATATCGCAAAGCCGCGAAAGAAAAACGCTGGGCGAATATGTCCCGCGTGTTTCCGAAGCTGGCGAAAATCATCACTATGGCGGCGAAAGAGGGCGGCGGCGATCCCGCGCTCAATCCCAAATTGAGAACGGCTATTTTGACGGCGAAAGCGCAAAATATGCCAAAGGACAACATCGAGGCGGCGATCAAACGCGCAAGCGGCAAAGAGGCGGCGAGTATCGAGATCGTTACGTACGAAGGCAAAGGTCCTCGCGGCGTTATGATGATTGTGGAGTGCGCCACCGATAATCCCACGCGCACCGTCGCAAACGTGAAGATCGCGTTCGCCAAAAACGGCGGGCAGTTGGCGCAGCCGGGTTCGCTTTCGTTTATGTTTTCGCGCAAAGCGGTTTTCGAGATTGAAAACGACGGGAGTTTTGACGCGGATGCGCTGGAGCTTTCGCTGATTGACGCGGGGCTAGAAGAGCTGGAGATTGACGGCGATACGATCTACGTCTACGCGCCATATTCCGACTTTGGCTCAATCGCCAAAGCGCTGGAAGATCAAAAGATTGAGCCAAAATCCGCTAATTTGCAATATATTCCCAATTCGCCGCAGGAATTTAGCGAGGAGGCGATCGCGGAGATCGACAAACTCGTCGATCGTTTGGAAGAGGACGACGACGTTCAGGCGGTCTATACCAATATCGCTTAGGGCGTTTTGTGATTGCGATCGATTTAGGCTCTAACACGATCCGCTTTTTGGCGCTTGACGAAAACGCAAACGCGCTGTGGGGCAAGCAGTTTGTAACGCGAACGGCGGAAAATCTGGCGCGAAGCGGCGAAATAGGACGCAAGGCTTTGGAGCGCGTAGCGGCGGCGATCTCGGCGGCGAAAGCGGAGTTTGATTTCTCGCCGCACAAGATCGTAGCCGTCGCCACCGAAGCGTTCAGACAGGCGACGAATCAAAAAGCGGCGCTTGAGTTTTTGCATGATCGTTGCGGCGTTGATTTCGAGGTTATATCGCCTTGCGTCGAGGCAAAATTAACCGCGATCGCCGCAAGCCAAAGCGCGTCGCAAAGCGGGCTAAAACCGCCGTTTATCACGCTGGACATAGGCGGCGCGAGTAGCGAAGCCGCGTATATCGACGGCGATATTTTTAGGTTTGTTAGCCTGCCGATTGGCATTGTAACGCTCGCCGAACGCGCCTTTAACGACGACGAACTTCATCGTTTTCTGGACGGCGCGTTAAGCATGGTCGCGGACTTTGAAAGCCAAATCGCCGATTTGAGCGCGGCAAACGCCTTGATCGCCGTTTCGGGCGTTCCCACTACGCTGGCGGCGATCAAACTTGGATTAACCCACGAAACCTACGACAAGCGTATCGTCAATGGCGCGGAGCTTAGTTTGGCGGAGATTGCCGCGACGCGCAAACTGCTGCAATCGCTAAACGCGCGCGATCTGGAACGCCTAACGGGCAAAGATCGCGGCGATCTGATGATTACGGGCGCGGTTATGCTCGCTCGTTTTATGCGATCGCTCAAATACGAAAGCGCGAAGGTTTTCGACGAGGGCTTGCGCGAAGGCGTCGCTATTAACGCCTTGTCGCGTTAAGCCCCCGTCGCCATTCTTGTTCCCTGCTTAAACGTGTGGACGTTGATTATCTTTTGGTCGCATTAAGCCTTCCATTCGCCATTCCCGCGCTCTTTCCGTCATTCCGCACGAAGCCGCCGAATCCAAATTAAAAATTAAAGCAATGATTGGCTTGCGATCATCTTAAATACTAGATACCCGCTTTCGCGGGAATGACCGACCCGTTATTGAAAAGTGGGCGCGAGGGCAGCGAGGCGACGCAGTTATTTAAGCAAGCGCGCTCTTAGCGTCTCGATTTGCTTAATTGCGCCTGAAAGCGAATCAAAGCGGACGATCGCGTCCGTATTTAGGCGCTTTGCGGTAGACCTTGTCGTAGTATTCGCTTAGTAGCAAAAACGCGCAAGCGTCCAGATCGCGCTTGCTAAAAGCCTCGCTTACTGCTAAGACGATTTTGCGCGGCAGATGCGGCGCGATTTTTGTTGGCGCCTCGTTAAAAAACTCCGTCGAGATTGCGCCGTACTCGCTTGCGGCGCGTTTGATCCGATCTTCGATCGGCGTTTGGATATGGACGCGAAAGCCTTTTTGCATAGCGGCGTAAAGTTTTGGCGGTAGGGTAACGCGTCCGATCGACTTAGATTCCGCTTCGATCGCGATCGGCGTTTTCAAATCAAGGCGCGAAAGCGCGTATTGAAGATCGTTTTCAAACTTGACGGTTTTTGGTTGCGCGTCCGCGCTTTCGCCAAAAAACAAAGTGGTTATCGTATCCTTCATTCTCTTTTGCGCGGGCGTTTATATGTTGGGCTGGTTTGCCGTTCCAATTTCGATTATCGTCGCCTTTATTCTGCGTTATAAAATACACAAACAAACCGCAACCATAAACAAAGACCGATCGTTACCATAAAATCCGCCAACCTCGTTATTTCAGTAAAATCGCAAATCCATTCCCAAAACGTCCACATTGCATAAACAAATGTAATCCTCGATCGTCATGCCCGCAGAAGACGATCATATTTCTTTAAGCCAACGTAATGCCATAGCGTCATGCCCGCGACGAGTGACTGGGGCTTGCGCCCGCATCCGCTAGAAACGCGAGAACCAGCATTAAGGCATTCGTAATTCAATTGTAGATTGTTGTTTCGTCACATCCGCGATGCGCCAGCCGCGATAGCGGCGCAAGGCGCGAAGAAATGTGGAAATCTAGTATTTATATAATTGCGGATCGAATGCCGTTTGTAAGCGCTTTTGACCTTCTGTTTTTCCAAATTTATGTTTGCGCGTGGATGGCTGGAGGCAAATGCGAATGATTGTTAAGATGCGGCGCGCGCGGCTTGATTATTGGCGTTATCTCGATTTTCGCATTTGGGAAAACTCGGATGCGTTTTTGGCGCAAAATCCTATCGGCGAGCGGGTTATATGCGTTCAACGTAGTTAGAGAGTATTTCGCGTCGTATTCCGCCGAAATTTATGGTGAGTTTTTGTTCTCTGCCGACCTTTGCCACGCTTAAAACGCGCCCGATTCCAAAGATTTTATGCTTGATCAGATCGCCTTGCTTAATCTGCGGACGATCATCTATCGTAAGACAGCCCGAAACCAAAGCGGCTTCGGCAAAAAAGCGGCTTTTTTTCATCGTTTCGCGCTTGCCGTGAAAAAAGCGGCTTCGCGCCGAACAAAGCGTCAGGCTCTTTTTTGCCCGCGTGAAAGCCACGTAACCCAGCCGCCGCTCCTCTTCCATATCGCTTGTTTCGCCGATTAGCGGAAAGAAGCCTTCCTCCAATCCCACCACGAAAACGTGATCAAATTCCAGCCCTTTGGCGGCGTGAATCGTCATCAAATTAACCACTTCGCCGCCAAGCGCGTCCTGATCGCTCGCCAACGCGCTTTCGGACAAAAACTCCACCAATCCAGCGCCGTCGTTATTTGCCGAAAAATCGCGCGCCAATCCATAAAGCTCGTCTAGGTTTAGCGCGCGCTCGATCTCCTCTTTTTCGCCGTAGTAGCGGCGCAAACCAATCAGCGCCTCGAAGCGATCGATTAACTTTGCCGCGCTTTCATGCGTGAGCGCCGAAAGCTCTCTCATCGCCGCTTCAAACTCTCTTAGCGCCTGCGTCGCCTTTTTGCCCGCGATTGCTTCCAGCTCTTTGTCGCTCGCGTTTTCCAGCAGTCCCATAAGCGTCGTTTGGCGATCGGCGGCGGCTTGCGAGAGTTTCTTTTGCGTCAAATCGCCGATTCCGCGTCGGGGTTTGTTCAAGGCTCTGCGGACGGAAAAATCGTCGTCGGGATTGACGGCGAGGCGCAGATAGGCGATCGCGTCTTTGATCTCCGATCGCTCGTAAAAGCCCACGCTATCGACGAGTTGAAAAGGCACTCGCGCTTTGGTAAAGCCCTCTTCAAGAGCGCGGGAGAGCGCGTTAATCCTAAACAAAACGGCGATATTTTTTGGCGAAGCGCCCTCGTCGATTCGCCTTCGCGCCTCTTTTGCGATAAACAGCGCCTCTTCGCTTTCGTCGTTTGACTCCTTGATTCTAATCGCCTCGCCGCTGCCCAAAGCGCCTCTGAGCCGTTTTTCGTATCGCTCGCGGTTGTGTCCTATTAGCTCGTTTGCCGCTTTGATAATCTCTTCGGTCGATCGGTAATTGATCTCCAGCTTGACGACTTTCGCCTTGCCGAAGTGATCGCAAAAGCCCAAAATGTTACGCACGTTCGCGCCGCGCCAGCCGTAAATGCTCTGATCGTCGTCGCCGACTACGCAAAGATTCGTATGCTCGGAACACAACTGCCGCAAAAGCTGAAATTGCAGCTCGTTTGTGTCTTGATATTCATCGACCATTACGAATTGATAGCGCCTGCTGATATACGATCGCAAATCGGGGCAATCTAGCATAATGCGGTGCGGCAGCAGCAGCAGATCGTCGAAATCGACGAGATTATTCGCAACGAGATAGGCGTCGTAGCGCCCGTAGATTTCCGCGATTGCCTCGAAGCGTTTTTTGGAGAGCGGATCGATTCCGTCGCTTTGCGTCAAAGCCATTTCGGGACTAACTATGGCGTTTTTGTATCGGCTGATCGCGCTCGCGGCGACTTTCGGCTCGATCGCTTCGCCGCAAAGTTGCTTTAGTATCCGTTTTTTATCGTCCGAATCGATAATGACAAAAGCGGGGCGGCGATTTAGCTTGTCGATGTGAAAGCGCAAAAAGAGCAGACCAAATTTGTGAAAGGTGAAAAGTTCCGGCGGATACGGCGCGTTAATACCGATCATGCCAAGCGCGCGAAAACGCATTTCCTGAGCGGCTTTGTTGGTGAACGTGAGCGTGAGCGTAGAGCGCGGATCGACGCCCAAAGAGAGCAGATAGGCAAGTCTTGTCGTGATCGTTTTGGTTTTGCCCGTGCCCGCGCCGGCGAGAATCAAAACGGGACCGTCGATTGTTGTCGCCGCCTCTTTTTGCGCTTCGTTAAGCTCGGCTAAATAGCGTTCCATACCTCTCTTGCCCTTAATCGCCCTTAATTCGCGTGAGTTTATCACACGCGGCTTTTAACGCCGCGATCGCGCCAAAAAGCGGCGCTTGCGATCGTCGCGAAGCAAGGGGCAAAAGGCGCGTATTCGGCTTGCGATTTGCTAAAAATATGGAGAAAATTTGATGAAAGGCGTAAATGGTGCGGTCGGCGAGACTCGAACTCGCATGGGTCGCCCCGCCACCCCCTCAAGATGGTGTGTCTACCAGTTTCACCACGACCGCGATAAAAGGCGCGATTATAAATTAGACGCGCTTAACTTTGCTTTCGCCGCTTTCGCCAAAACGAACGCAAACAAAACCGTCCGCCAATCGGCGAACGGCTACGTAAAAAGCTACTGCAAAGCGGGGAAAAATCCTGCGTACGGATTGGCGTAGAGCGCGATAATCGCAAAAACCAGCGTGTAGATCACCTGCGCTTCAATCATCGCCAGCGCGATAAACATCGTGGTCATCAGCTTGCCGCCCATACCGGGGTTGCGCGCCGTGCCGGCGATTGTCGCCGCCGCCGTGTTGCCCATACCGATCGCGCCGCCAAGCGCCGCCAAACCAAGACCGACTACGGCGGCTAACACCGAGTAAGCCGCGAACGTTTCGCCCGCGTTAGCATCGACGGCGGCAAACGCCGAGCATGCCAAAGCGGCAAACGCAAAAAGGACCTTTTTCATAGAAAACCTCCCAAAAATGCTTAACCCCGTTCGACTTGCGTATCCCTACAAGGCGGTTAGCGGCGCTATACTACTTGAAAATAGCTTAACGCCGCTCGTTAATCAGGTACAACCGCTTGCGCTCGCCGCTTGTGGCAATCGCAAGCTGCTCGCGATATTTTGTGATTGTGCGCCTTACCATTTTCACGGCAAATTTGGATTCGATCAGCCGCAATAGTTTTTGATCGCTTAACGGCTTTTGTCGCGGCTCGTCTTTGATGAGTTTGGTTAGATAGTCTTTAATGGCGCGGGTCGAGGTTTCATTCGCGTCGTCGATCGCTATGCTAAAGAAACTTTTTAACGCGAAAACGCCGCGATCGCAGGCAAGATATTTGCCGCTTATAGCGCGGCTTATGGTGCTGCAATTGCGCCCTAAATCTTCGGAAATGTCGGCAAGTTTCATAGGCGCTATATCTGCGCCGCTTTTGAAAAAATCATATTGGCGATCAACAATCATCAATCCGATTTTTTTGAGCGTTTTGCGGCGCATATCCACCGCGTCGATTAGATCGCGCGCCTCTTTGAGTTTTGCGCGGACAAATTCTTCTTTTTTGTCGCCGTTTGGCGTTTCAATTATTAACTTCGGGTAATACGGATCGTTTAATTCAACTTCAAGCTCGTCGCCGTTTGTAAAAACGAAAATATCGGGAATGACTTGCGCGGAATCTTCCAAAAACTCTATAGCGGGCGGATTTCTTAAGCGCTTAAAAAGCGTTAGCGCTTCGCTAAAGCCTTCTTCTTTGCAAAAAGCGGCTAAGTTATTGCGATTATATATTAACGTTTTTGTAAGTTGATATATCTTGTCGTCTAGATCGTATTCGCGCAGTTGCCACACAAAGCATTCGCTAATATCTTTAGCGCCGACTCCCGAAGGCGAAAACTGCTCGAAGCGTAAGCGGATTTTCTCCGCGAATTCCGCGCTTACGCGGTTTTTTTTGGCGATCGATTCTATATCGCCCTCAAAGAAGCCTTCTTCGTCTATAGCGTCGATTATCGAAAGCGCGATCGCTTTGCTTTGCGGCGTAGGAAACAGATGATCGGTAACCTGTTCAAAAAGCGCGTCATAGAGCGATTTTTGATAGAGCGTCGTAGCCTCTATCACCTCCGAAAGCGAATGTTTGCGCTCCTCTTTTTTGTAATAATTATCGTCTGAATCTAAAAAATCTTCGTCTTCGATTCTATCGTCGTTATCTGGATCGTGTTCATCGTAAGATATTTCCTGATTTGGCGCTATTTGCAAAAACGGATTGGCTTCGGCTTCGGTTCTAAGGCGCGATTCCAAATCGGTTACGGAGCATTGCAAAAGCGGCAGCCAATTTCTCATCGTCGCGCTTATGCGATATGTCGATCTGGCTTCGCCTCCAACGCGCCTTCGCAGACTCATAGCTTATAGTTTTCTCCAAGATAGTGGCGAATCACTAACGGATCGCGCCCAACCGCGTCCGCTTCGCCGCCCGCTATGATCGCGCCGTCGTGAAGCACGTAAGCTATATCGCACACGCCAAGCGTTTCGCGCACGTTGTGATCGGTGATTAAAACGCCGATATTTTGCGAACTTAAATATCTGATAGTTTTTTGAATATCCGCGACGGCGATCGGATCGACTCCCGCGAAAGGCTCGTCGAGTAAAATAAATTTTGGTTTGGCGACAAGCGCTCGCGCGATCTCCACGCGCCGTCTTTCTCCGCCCGAAAGATTCACGCCTTTTCTAGCGCGAATATGCTCGATATTGAATTGCTCCAATAGCGCTTCGACGCGCTTTTTTTGTTCCGTTTTGTCCGCGCCGAACGCAAGCTCCGCGGCTAAATAAAGATTATCTTCCGCGCTAAGCTCTTTGAATATGCTGCTTTCTTGCGGCAGATAGCCAATTCCAAGCCGCGCTCTTTCGTGTAACGGCAATTTGGATATTTCCTTATCATCCAGCCAAACTTCGCCGCTTGTGGCGGGGACAAGTCCGCATATCATATAAAAGGTGGTCGTTTTGCCCGCGCCGTTTGGTCCAAGCAGGCTTACGACTTGCGAACTTTTCACCTCGATCGTTACGCCGCGCAAAACTTCGGCGCGTTTATAGCGCTTGATTAGATTGATTCCTTTTAACGTATGCGTTAATTCACTCATCGTAGATACTTATTAGCCGCAGATCGCCGCGAAGCTCGATTGCGATCTTTATGTACGCGATTGCGTTTTTTTTGAGATAATTTTCTATCGCTTCATCCGCCCATTCTATAAAATTCCAACCGCTTTCTAGCGTCTCTTGCAATCCTCTCGCAAAAAACGTTTCGCTACCTACGCGATAGAGATCGAAATGGCGCAAATTCGGCGCGTATTCATGCATAATTCCAAAACTAGGCGAAGCGACTTCCGTTACGCCAAGCGCTAAAGCGAAACGCTTGACAAATTCAGTTTTTCCAGCGCCCAAAACGCCGCTTAAAAGCGCGATTGTTCCGTCTTTGAAACGCGAAAGCAGATCGGCGCAAATTGGATCTAGCGCTTCGGGATTTGCGGCGGAAATCTGTCTCATAATTTGGAGCTTACCTCTATGATTTCGTCGAGTTTTTTCAGCGCTTTGCCAGATTCAATCGTTTCTTTGGCGATCTCTATGCCCTCTTTAACGTCTCTTGCCATGCCGATTACTTCCAACGCGATCGCGGCGTTAAAATAGATCGCGTCGCGTTGCGCCTCGCTCGCCTCGCCGCGAAAAATGTCGCGGGTGATTTGCGCGTTGAACGCCGCGTCCGCGCCGCGCAAGGCTTCCAAAGGAGCGCGAACAAGTCCGAAGCGGCTTGGATCGACCTCGTAAAGATGAATTTTCTCTCCGATTAGCCGCGCCACATACGACGCTCCCGACAGCGTTAATTCGTCTACGCCGCCGTCGCCGCATATAACGGCCGCCGATTTTGATCCCATTTTTTTTAGCGTTTCGGCTAGGATTGGCGCAAGCGCGCGATCGTAAACGCCGATACACTGCCTATCCACGCCGGCGGGATTGGTGAGCGGTCCTAAAATGTTGAAAATCGTGCGGTGATCGAGGCTCTTTCTAATCGGCATAATGTGCTTCATCGCGGGGTGATGATTTTGCGCGAACATAAACACAAAACCAGTCGCTTCCAGCAGTTTAACCTGCCGCTTCGTATCGAGATTTAGCGAAACGCCGAGAGCCTCCAGCACGTCGGCGCTGCCCGATTTGCTCGTGATTGAGCGATTGCCGTGTTTTGCCACGAAACCGCCCGCCGCGCACACGACGAGGCTCGCGGTGGTGGATATGTTAAACGAGTAGCTTTTGTCGCCTCCCGTTCCCACCACGTCGATAAGTTTGCCCTCCAGCGCGGGATCTAAATCCAGCTTGACGGCGTGCGATTTCATCACTTCCGCCGCCGCCGCGATCTCGTCGGCGGTTTCGCCGCGCTCAAACAGCTCGCGCAACATGACTTGCGCCTCTTCAAACGCCAGCTCGTTTCTGAAAAGCCTGTCGAAGCGCTCTTTTGTCTCTTGATATGTCAAGTTATTTCCTTAATGTAATTTTGTTGCGCCGTTTTTGGGATATTGCGCGTAGTCGGCAAAGCAAGCGTTTCGTAGCGTTTGCCGTGGGTCAGAAACTTTAGCTCGATTATGTCGCCAACGCGGACGACATGGCTTGGTTTAACCGTCGCTCCGTTAATCAAAACGGCGTTATGCGCTATCATATCCTGCGCGGTTGCGCGGCGTTTTGTTAGATTGACGGCGTTTAAGAACGAATCGATCCGCATTTTTCGCCTCCGTAATCGGGATTTTATCCGCTATTACTTTAAGTTAATGGATTGGTTTTTGCTTGTTTAACGCAATTACCGCGTTTGATCGCCTAACGAACATAGACGAATTTCAGGCGGTTTTGGATGCCGTATCGCCTAGCGAACACGCCGAGACGTTGGCGCGCTTACGTCGGGAAACCTTTCGAGGCGCGCGTTTTGGGCGCAAGCTACGTCTGCAAAAATCTAGCCGAATCTCTCAAATGGTTTGAAAAATGTTTCACGCCCGCCGATCGCCTTGCGATCTATTGCGCTAAAGGCGGCATGCGAAGCTCGTCGATCGCGGTTGTTTTATCGCATATTGTCCATAGCATTTCGTGTGTTCAAGGCGGTTTCAAAGCCTACGGAAACGAAGTTTTGCGATATTTTGACAATCCGCCGCCGTTTTCGTTCATCGTTTTGGACGGAGCGACGCATAGCGGCAAAAGCGAGTTGATTCGCGCTTTAAGTCATAGCGTCGATCTGGATGCGATCGCCAATCACAAAGGCTCTATTATTGTAGGCAAACGCAAGATTTGGATCGATCTTTATCGCCTGCGTTGAATCGGCGATCGCCTGTTTGTGATCGCCTAAATCAGAGTAGGCTTTTCCACGATTGAGGTAAGCGTCTGCAAAGTTTGGATCAATCTTGATTGCTTGCGTGTAATCTTCAACTGCTTTCTTTATGTCGCCTAAATTCTCGTAGGCATATCCGCGACTGTAGTAAGCAATGGCATAGTTCGGATCGACTTTTATCGCTTGTGTAAAAGATAGTTTGAAAATGGACTAAAGGAAGGGAGGGGAGAAATTGGAAAAAGCGCGATTTAATGCGGGTTGGTTGGCAATTTACGAGTCCAATTCCTGTTACATCCTGATTTACACGCGATTGGCGCTATCTGAACTTAACTTAACAAACAGCCTAAATTAACCTAACAAAAACGCCCGCGAAGCCGCATATTAAACGGCTTTGAAGGCAATCTAACAAAATCGTTTAATAAGCCAAAAACAGCGCTAAAACGCGCCTTGAACGCCTCTCGAAAAGCGATCCAAAAGCGCCCAAAAAGTGAAAAAAGCGCGATTGGCGCTCATTTTCGCGCAATTTTTGCGATAAATCAGCGAATTAAGCGACTTTGCGCCAAAAAGTCAAAAACCCGCTAAAACGCATGTTAAAGCGGTTGGTTGGCGCTTTGAACGCTGAAATTTTAGAAAAAACGCCAATGATCGCCAATCGGCGCAAGGTGATCGCCAATTTAGACAAACGGCTTGAATTTGCCGCGCACAACGCCGATAATCGCAAAATTATCGCGCAGATCAATATCGGCGTAAGCCGGGTTCTCCGACCGCAACTTATACCAACGCCCCAGCGGGTCTTTCACAAACCGCTTGAGATAGACTTCGCCCTCGATGTTGACGATCGCGACGGCGTTATTTTTGACCGACTCCGCGCGCTCGACGCGCTCGACAAATACGCTCTCGCCGCTGGAAGCGAACGGTTCCATTGAATCGCCGTATACTTTAATTAGATCGACGGCCGCGCTGTCTTTAATGCCCATTGTTTCCAGCAAATCCGCGCTGATCTCGTATTTGATACACTCAAGATCGCTGTTGATCGCGCCGTAACCCATTGCCGCTGAAACTTCGGGGTAGTAGTTGACTTTAACTTTTTTAACGCTATCGGCGATTTGACCAATAAACATCGCCCCCGTCCCCCTCAAAAGCCAATCAATGTTAACGTTATAGAAATTTCCTATAGCGCTAAGGATTTCGTCGTCGAATCGCTGTCTCCCAAGCTCACAGTCTCTAACTTTATAGTCGGACAGCCCCGCTCCGTCCGCGAATTTTTTGACTGATAAATTACCCAGAACCTTCCGAATTTGCTTGAGCCGTTCGCCAATGTCCACTTTACTCATTTGGTAATCTCCTAAAAATTTGCAGAATTTATAGGAATACTCTTGCTTTTTATACGGGAATATCCTATAATGCCACCATTGCTTAGGTAATCCTAGCCAAACGACACTAAAGGTTAGGGTAACAAAAGCCGTTAATTGACAACCCAGCCCAAGCCTAGACCGCGCCGACGTTGCGCGACTTGGGTTAACCCAATCTGAAACGCCTAACCCTTAAGCGAATAGGGAGGCGGGGATCAGTCCGAAATCGGGTGAAGGTGAACGGACAAAGTTATTAAAAACGATTACTTACGCACAGCCGCCTCGCAAAAAAAACGCGCAAAAACCTCCTAATGTTTGGTAACGCCCAAAATTGACGGCGAGGCGGCTCTGCGCGAGTAATCGCAATCTTACGTTTAGGAGTACGCGATGCAGTTACGAATCAAAGCTAGGGTAATCGACCCTAAAGAACCCGTATTTGCGGAGCTTAAAATCAAAGATACCGACGCCAATCTAGGCGAGGGCGTAGAGGAGATCGTCGTCGCTTACGGCGGCAAGCGCGTCGCTATCGCGTTTGGCGACATTATGAACGCCGCGATCGCCGCGATCGACAAATTACCCTCCGCCGCGCTTGCGGGCGTTGGCGCGGAGATCGACGCAAGCCCTGATAACGACAAACGCCAGCTTGCCGAAACGGAAAAGAGGCTTGCCGCGTTAATAAATAACCTAGACGAGAGGGTCGCGGCGCTGGAAGTACGGCGTAAACGCTTTGGCTTTTTGTTTTTGGATTCTGCGACTTCGCGCATAATGACGAATAAAACGATCCGAACTTTGTTTCAGGTTTTGTAATTCGTCGCGTTATTGGCGCTTTTGTTTGCGAAAACCCAACGTTTGCTTCATACCCGCGAAGCGCCCGTTTGTCATTCTGCGCGTAGTCGCAGAATCCAATCCCTCCGCCTGTCGTAGAATACGGAAATCCATTCCAATAAACGATCGGATTCATGGACCCTTCGCGTAGACTTAATGTCATTCCCACGAAGGCGGGAATCTAGCATTTAAGAAGATCGCAAATAGATCGCCGTTCGTAAGCGCTTGTCATCGCTTTGCGGTTTTTGGATACCCGCTTACGCGGGGATGAGAGGGAGAAGTAGCGATATGGCGGTCATACTAGCGCTCCTTCGTATTCAAGATCGACTTTGCAAGATTTCAAATCACTGCTACCGTAAGCATAAATTCCAAGACCCATAAAAGAAGCCTCGAGAGCCGCTTTTAGCTCTTTTAGGATTTCGGATTTATGTTGTAGGGCGTTTTTGGGGATTTCGATCTTCGATAACCTCAAAAGACCATAGCTCTCGCCTTCGTCAGAAAGCGTTCTTTCAACGGGCATTGTTTCTGCCGGCACATAAATCCCTTTCCAATAGAAGTCCCATTCTGTAAACATCTCGCTGCCATCCTCTCTACTCGTCCATATTTGATATGCCTTAAACCAGATCTTTCTTTCTCTGTCTATCGCCCAGTGGCGGTTTGCTCCCCCGCCATAACGACGTCTAGCGGCTACTATACGCTCACACTCTTTCCAATCTTCTTTAGACATCCTTTCATTGACGTACGCCATTTTTTCTCCTTTTACGACGATCGCTTTTTTTCGTTTTCTTTGAGATAATCGGACAACTTAACGCTGTTGGCGCGAAGAAGCGCTTCAAACGCATCGTCGTCGAGCGGCGCGCTTTTGGAGTCGGTATCCAGCAAAAGATTGGTTTGACCAATCAGCAAAAGATACTCTTTATCCCGAAAACGCGCCAGCACAAAGCGATTTTTGCCGTCGATTGGCTTTTGCCACAAGATCGAAAGCGCTTCGTCTTTGTTTTTGCCCAAAAGCCACGAGCCGCTTCCGCCGTTTTTTAGCAGCCTGACGATGATCCAAAGCAGCAAAAGACACGCTATAAAAATCCCCGTTAGCATATAGTTTTGCGTTAAATCTATTTTGTCAAGCGGCGACTTTGACTCGGTGGCGTTAGCGTCGGGAATTAGGCGGATAAACAGCGTTTTTTTGTCGTTTGAGACGATCGCGTCGGCTGTGATCCGCGTTTTTGGCGAAACTCTAACGATTGTCTGCCGATCGCGGGGCGATATGCGAAGCGTCGAGACCAGATCGCCTTTTTTCGGCGCAAACACATAGGGCGACGCCGCTTGTAGATCGTCGATCGTAAGCACAATCTGCGAATCCTCGCGGGTTTGCGATATTTTGCCGTTAAACGGCGAATCGAGAAACAGCGTAAGCTCCAGCTCGCCGTTCGCAAAATCGGTTCTCGCGTCTTCGATAACCGCCGCGCACAACGCGGATACGCACGCAAGCCAAACAATCGCTATTCGTTTCAATTTCTCTCTCTTGCAAAGTAGTAAAGCACGGCGTTTGCGTCCAGCACCTCGTTAACGCGGATCGCGAGATTTTTTTCATACACCATAACCTCGCCGCGCCCGATAATCCGCCCGTTTATGTATATCTCAACCGATTCGCCCGCTGGCTTGCCGAGATCGATTACCGATCCGCGCTCAAGATTTAGGATTTCGCGCAAAGGCAGAGTGGTTTGTCCTAGATCGGAAACAAGCTCGATTTCCATAGCCAGCAGTTCCGAAAAATCGGGTATCAGCTCGTCGGCGTTTTTGGTTTCGTCGGTTTGATCAATCATTGTCGCTCGCAACTTGCGGATATGGTGAACACGTCGTCCGCAAAAGCAAAATGCAGGTTTATGTCCGCGTCTTTGGCGATTGGTTTTGATTTGCCCTCAAAACGCGGCGGCGATATGTCAAATTGCAGTCCGCGATCGGAAGCTACGGCTTTGGCGCGTCCCGCGACGAGATTGGCGATTTCGCCTATTAGATCGCGCAGATCGTCGTCGCTTGGCGACTCTTCGTTTAGGAAAAGTTTAGCCATTTGCTTGAGAACCGGTTTTGGGGCATGCGCTTTTACGCTCCATTTTTTGTCTCCGATCGCGTCTACGCTCGCCGTCCAAGCCCGTTTGCGCGGCGTTGAAGCCGTCAATTTCGCCCCGCATCCAAGCGTTTCTTTGGCGAAATGTTCGGCGGCTTCAATCAAGGCTTCCTCCAAACTCATATTCGCGCCTTTATCTGATTAAGCAATTTTAGCCGCGTCCGCTTAAAACTATGGGGTATAATGCGAGCTTTTGTATTGATCGGTAGGGAAAATGGAACATTTGCCGTTTTTATTCGTCGGCTTGATCGCGGGCGTAACTTCGGGATTTTTCGGCATTGGCGGCGGGCTTGTGGTCGTGCCGCTGTGCGTGCTACTTGGCGCGGGCGTGAAAGAGGCGATCGCGCTTTCGTCTATGCAGATGACCTTCTCGTCGATATACGGCAGTTATTCGCACGTCAAAAACAAGATGTTCAGCCCGCTTGCGTATTTGTGGCTGGGTTTGGGCGGCGTGGGCGGCGCGGCGTGCGGCGCGTATGCGTTGCAGTTCGTCTCGCCGCATTTTGCCGCGCTTTTTTTTCTGGTTATGCTGATTATCGGTTTTGCGCGTATTGCGACGGCAAAAGCCGAAGGCGACAAAAACGCCAAAACGCCGCCGCATTTTCTCGCGTTTGCCGTCGGGTTTTTCGTGGGCGTTTACGCGGGAATGGTCGGCGTTGGCGGCGGTTTCTTGCTGGTGGCGATCATGACGGGTTTTCTTGGCGCGCCGATCAAAAACGCGGTGGCGATCAGCCTCTTTTTCGTGCTGTTCGTGGGAAGCGGCGCGTTTTTGACATACGCCTTAAACGGCATGATCGACTTTATGAAAGGCGCGTTTTTGTCGCTTGGATCGCTTGCGGGCGTGCAAGGCGGCATTTGGCTTGCGTCCAAAACAAGCCCAAAACATCACAAATGGGCGGTCGTGGCGACGTATATTCTGATGATCGTCATTATGATTTATAAAATTGCAAAAGG
Source organism: Helicobacteraceae bacterium (assembly GCA_031276985.1). Lineage (GTDB taxonomy): Bacteria > Campylobacterota > Campylobacteria > Campylobacterales > SZUA-545 > JAIRNH01. Next base: position 17,445 of record JAISMA010000216.1, read on the forward strand.
CGAAATATGATCGACTATATAGACATTCGCGGAGCGCGCGAAAACAACCTTAAAAATATCAACCTCAAAATCCCCAAAAACAAACTTGTGGTGATGACGGGCATAAGCGGAAGCGGCAAAAGCACGCTGGCGTTCAAAACGCTCTACGCCGAAGGGCAGCGCCGATACGTCGAGAGCCTTTCAAGCTACGCGAGGCAGTTTTTGGATCGCGTGGGCAAGCCCGACATCGACAAGATCGAAGGGCTTACGCCCGCGATTGCGATCGACCAAAAAACCACGAGCAAAAATCCGCGATCGACGGTGGGGACGATTACGGAGATCTACGATTATCTGCGTTTGCTGTACGCGAGAATCGGCGTTCAGCATTGTCATCTGTGCGGCAAACCGATTAGCCGTATGAGCGCGTCGGACATCATCGATCAGACGCTAAAACTGCCCGAAAACAGCAAGGTAATCATTACCGCGCCAATCGTCAAAGAGAAAAAAGGAACGTTTCACGACGAGATCGAAAGCCTGCGCCAAAAAGGTTTTGTCAGAGCGCAGATCGACGGCGTAACGGCGCGGCTTGACGAGGAGATCGAGCTTGCCAAAAACAAAAAACACACCATAAAGGCGATTGTCGATCGCGCCGTGATCAAGCCCGAAAACGCCGATCGCATAGCCAGCGCGGTCGAGCGCGCGCTTAAAGAGAGCTTTGGGCAAGCGGAAATCGAAGTGGAAAACGCCGAAGAGGTCGGCGCGGCGAAACGCTATCACTATTCCGAACATTTGGCGTGCTTTGATTGCAAAGTCAGCTTTGAGCCGTTAGAGCCGTTTAGCTTTTCGTTCAACCTGCCAAAAGGCGCGTGCGAAGCGTGCGACGGGCTTGGATCGCGCTACGTGATCAACGTTCAAAAGATCGTTAGCCCCGCGTTGTCGATCGCAAGCGGCGCGGTGAAAATTTTCTACAAAAACGGCTATTACGACAAGTTTCTAAACGCCTTTTGCGAACAGGCGAACATCAATACCCGCGTCCCGTTTGAAACGCTGCTTGAACACGAACAAAAGGCGATTTTGCACGGATCGGTTATCGACGTAAGGTTTCATTGGAAATATCACCTAGTCGAAAAGCAGTGGAACGGTTTGATGAATATCGCCTACGAAATGTTCAAAGACGAGCGCGACATAAGCGAATATATGATCGAAAAGCCGTGCGACAAATGCGGCGGTCATCGTTTGCGTCCCGAAAGTCTGGCGGTGCGCGTCGCGGGGATTACGATCGCGGAGGCGATCGATATGCCGATCGACGAGGCGGCGGCGTTTTTTGGCGACGAGAGCAAATTCGCCGATCTAAGCGAACAGCAAAAGACGATTGCCGCGCCGATCTTAAAAGAGATCAGAGAGCGGCTGTTTTTTCTAAACGACGTGGGGCTTGGCTACTTGTGTTTGGGGCGCGACGCGAGAACGATCAGCGGCGGCGAAAGCCAAAGAATCCGCATAGCAAGCCAAATCGGAAGCGGTTTGACGGGCGTTATGTACGTGCTGGACGAACCCAGCATAGGCTTGCATGAGCGCGACACGGTTAAACTGATTAGAACGCTCAAAAATTTGCGCGATCGCGGTAATTCCGTGATTGTCGTAGAGCATGACAAAGAGACGATCGAGAGCGCCGATTTCGTGATCGACATCGGACCGGGCGCGGGCAGATTTGGCGGCGAAGTGGTTTTCGCGGGCGATCGGGAGGCGCTCAAAAGCGCGAACACGGCGACGGCGGATTACCTCTACGGGCGCAAGCTCATCGATCGCGCCAAAGATCGGGAGCAAAGCGATTGGCTGGAGATCAAAAACGTAACGCTAAACAACCTAAACGATCTTTCCGTCAGATTGCCGCTTCGCAGTTTCGTCGCGGTTACGGGCGTAAGCGGCAGCGGCAAAAGCTCGCTAATTTTGCAAACGCTGCTGCCTGTGGCGCAAGAGGCGCTAAACCACGCGTACAAGATCAAGAAAATTCAAGGCGTTACGATCGAGGGCATGGAGCGTCTCGATAAGGTGATCTATCTCGATCAATCGCCGATCGGACGCACGCCGCGCAGTATTCCCGCGACATATACGGGCATGATGGACGACATTCGCGCTCTGTTTGCCGAGACGAAAGAGGCGAAATTGCGGGGTTACGGAGCGCGCCGATTTAGCTTCAACGTGCAGGGCGGGCGGTGCGAAAGTTGTCAGGGCGACGGCGAAATCAGGATCGAAATGCACTTTTTGCCCGACATTATGGTCAAGTGCGACGCATGCCGCGGAAGCCGATTCAATCCGCAAACGCTGGAGATCAAATACAAAGGCAAGACGATCGCCGACGTGCTGGGCATGACGGTCGACGAAGCGCTGGACTTTTTCGCCGCGCACCGCAAGATCGCGCAAAAGCTACAAACGCTGCAAAACGTGGGCATGGGTTACGTAATGCTAGGGCAAAACGGCGTAACGCTTTCGGGTGGCGAGGCGCAGCGAATCAAGCTATCCAAAGAGCTTTCAAGGGCGGACACTGGGCGGACGCTTTACATTCTTGACGAGCCGACGACGGGTTTGCACTTTGCCGACGTGGATAAACTCGTCGCCGTTTTGCAGCATTTAACCGATCTGGGCAACTCCGTTATCGTGATCGAGCATAATATGGACGTGATCAAAAACGCAGACTGGATTATCGATTTGGGTCCCGAAGGCGGGCGCGGCGGCGGACGATTGATCGCCGAAGGATCGCCCGCGCAAGTGGCGGCTACGCACAAAGCCACAGGCAGTTACACGGGCGAATTTTTGGCGCGCGAATTCGGGCTAGTTTAATGATCGCAAGATTTGGCGGCGATAAACCCGCCATTAAAAATAAACGTTATTATTCGGAAGGCAGAATATGAAAAGCGCGGACGAAAAATTTAATACAGTTATCCATAAAAATACCTTTTGGTATTTTAACGCGGATTTTGAAGAGGAATACGAAGCATATATAAACTCGCTAAAAGAGACTTTGCTTATCGTTAATAATAAAATTAAAACAGAGGGATTAAAAAAAGAGATATTCGAGCGCCTATTGCAAGAAAAAGAAAATGGATTAACGGCGATGCTGGCGCTAACGGGATTTTCATACGAGCTACTCAAGCGGTTAATAACGCTTACGAGAATAGTCGATAACCGCGAGTTAAACGCGCTCACATATAAAACAAAGTGGGATACGGAAGCAAACGGGGCTAATATATCCGAATGGAAGGATCAAAAAATAATAAACCTATTAAAAAATAACGAGCATTTTAGAAAAGGTATCGTGAATATATTTTTTGAAGGTGGCTCTATACCATTTTTGGCGCGAACAATTCCTCTGTTTGAGCTAAAAAAGCTAAGTATATCAAAGTTGGGTTTTAAACTGCCCGAACTCATTGATACGTTAGTAAGATACAAGGAAAAAGGAAGCTACTCGGCGAAAAGAAAAAATAATCCAGAAACAGTTATTGAGAAATTACTAGATAAACTAGATATTACGTTTGAAACAGGCGATTTAAGCGAGTTGATAGACAACGCGCCGAACAATAAACGAACAATGGATTTCATAATTCCAAACAAACAAAATCCGCTGATAATTATCGAAAGCTCTTTTTTGGCTACCACCTCTTCGGGACAGGGAGATAAATCAAAAACTGAAATATCGATAAACCTCCTCTTAAATAAGCATTATCCTAAGGCAAAATTTATTGGATTTATCGACGGCATCGGCTGGTATGTACGCAAAGAAGATCTCAAAAGAATGGTAGCGGCATACGACGACGTATTTACCTTCCACATTGATGAAATACGCAGGTTTGAAACGCTACTGAAGGAGACGTTTAATGTCGACTGAAGGTTATCTTAATCAAATTGTATGCGGCGACTGTTTAGAACTGTTTAAGGATATTCCAGACAATTATGTCGATGTGGCATTCGCCGATCCGCCGTTTAATCTCAAGAAAAAATATGCGACCTGTAACGACAGTCTTGAGTTTGCGGATTATCTCAATTGGTGTAAAAAATGGATTGCTGAAATGGTAAGAGTTACGAAACCAACAGGATCTATTTTTGTGCATAATATCCCTAAATGGCTAACATATTACGCCGCTTATCTCAACGATAACGCTCATTTTAAGCATTGGATCGTTTGGGACGCGCCAACCGCGCCAATGGGCAAATCTTTACAGCCGTCGCACTATGGTATTTTGTTTTATACCAAGAAAGCAAAAGACGCGAAAATATACGAATTGCGTTATCCGCATAAAAGAGATCGCAAATATGGGCATTTATGGAAAGATTACGGCGGGAAAAAAGAGCTATTGCATCCATTTGGACCGTTAGTCTCAGACGTTTGGACGGATATACATAGAATTAAACACAATACTAAACGCGACCCGCATCCATGCCAGCTGCCAATTCATTTACTAGAAAGACTGATATTGATGACAACCGACGAGAACGATGTTGTTTTGGACCCATTTGCGGGAACAGGCACAACGGCGATCGCGGCAAAACGGTTAGGAAGGCGGTATATTGGTTTTGAATTAGACGCGAAATATGTTTCCATAGCGCAAAATAAGCTAATAGCCAATTATTATCCTTCAAAAATTGGAGATTATTGGGTTAGTTTTTATCTTGACGAGGTTGTAACGCTTAGAGATAAAGAATGGAACGATCTTAAATCTTATTTTGATATGCCAGCATATTCAAAAGCAATCGAATATCAAAGAGCTGTCTTAAAAAAATACATAAGCATACCGCATTCAAGCAATAATAATATCGAAAAGTTATCAAATAATGCCGACAACGCGATTTGTAAGGCGTTATTTCAAGAGGCGACTTTATAATGTTGATAGTATTTATAAAATATATGAGTAAAGCGAATTGAAAGGCAAAAAAAGATTTTTTATGAGCGCGATATTATTTGTGGCGATCGGCGGAGCGCTTGGCGCATTGGCGCGTTATGGCGTGTCGATTGGCGCGGCGAAACTATTTGGCGACGGCTTTCCATACGCCACGCTGATTGTTAACGCGATCGGCGCGTTTACGGCATTGTTTTTATTAACGCTGATCGCGCAAAAAACCGCATTAACGCCACAACTCAAACTCTTTGCAATTGTAGGTTTTTTGGGCGCTTTTACCACCTTTTCGGCGTTTGCGTACGAGACGATCGCGTTGGCGCAAAACGGCGCGTGGATAAAGGCGATCGCTAACGTTTTATTAAATAACTTTTTAGCGCTTTTATGCGGCGTTTTTGGCATATTTGCCGCGCGCGCAATCGTTTAAGGAGAAAAAATGATTACAGAACAAACGATAGAAAAATTCGCGCTTAAACAAAAAGGCGCGATAAAAGAGTATAAACCAAGTTGGGATTCCACGCTTTATCGCATTGACGGCAAGATATTTGTTTTGCTTATGCACTACAAAAAACCTCCAATGATGAATTTCAAAAACGATCCGTTTATAAACGTTCATTTACGCGAAAAATATAGCGATATTACGGCGGCTTACCATATGAATAAAAAACATTGGAATACGCTCTATTATGAATATAGCGCGATCGACGAGGATTTTTTGGAACAGCTTATACGGGAATCTTACGAAATCGTTTTTGATTCGCTTACTAAAAAGCAAAAATTGGCTTTAACGGCGCAATTTTGATATAATCATTAAAACAAAATATGAAGGAGAGTTTATGAAAAAAGCATGCGTTAATGCGGTAGTTTTGCTCTGTTTGTCCGCTTCGTGCTTTGCCGATGTTAATTGCAAAGATCCGCAAACGCAACTTGAAATGAACCAATGCGCCGCGGAGGAGTTCGACGCCGCCGACAAGGAGCTGAACGCGCTCTATTCGTCTTATAGAAAATCGCTTGATTCTAAAAGTAAAGCCGCGCTCAAAGAGGCGCAAAGCGCATGGATAAAGTTTCGCGATCTCGATTGCGCTTTTGAAACAATCGGATCGCTTGGCGGCAGTATGCATAACATGATATTTAGTAGATGTCTTATCGAAAAAAC
>JAISMA010000225.1 GCA_031276985.1 Helicobacteraceae bacterium
GCTTTTACCAAGCCGTTAGAGGTTTGGTTATATTCAAGCAGATTGATCATTACGTTTTCGCCCTTGAACCATTCGGTAAGCCTTTTTATATCCGAAACGCCGTCGTTTATGCCGCGTAACAATAAATACGCCGCTACCAATTTTCTGTTGTGTCTTTTTGAATAAGACAAAGCGGCTTTGACCGTTTCGTTTATATCGTTTCCGCGCATTCCTGGCATAATGTAATCTCTAACCCGCTTAGTCGTGGCGTGCAAAGACAACACAAGCTGGATTTTGATATGCTCTTCGCGTATTTTCTTTAACTGCTTCACAGCTCCAGCCGTTGAAACGCTAATGCCGTCCGTTGGAAAATCCAGCCCGTTTCTGTCTCTTAGTATATGGATCGCTTTTACCAAAGCGTCGTAATTAAACAGCGGTTCGCCAATGCCCATAAATACAATTCTGTTTATGGGTTCGTTTAGCCAAATAACCTGCTGTACTATTTCGGAAGCGCTTAGATTTCTTATTAAGCCGTTTCTGCCCGATTCGCAAAAAACGCACCGTACGGGGCAGCCCACTTGCGTACTTACGCACGCGCTAATACCCGTTCGCCGCTTAATACTAACGGTTTCGATATATTTATCGTCCGCAAGCGCAAAAATATATTTCTTTGCCTCCGCGTCTTTTGCTATATCTTTTATCCATATAGAGCGGGCTTTTGCGCCGTTTTTGTATAAAAGCGCGTATAAAGATTTTGCCTCGTTTTCGCCCAAAATGGCGCTGATTTCGTCGTAGGTAAAATCGAAAGGATCGTTGATAATATCCGCAATGCGGATTGAGCCGATGTGAACGTTTTTCATAATTAACCTTCGGAGCCGTAAAAGCGCCTCTCCCGTTTGCGGAGCCCCAATCCGAAATTTACGGAAAAAGCCGTTGAGTGTTAACTATAAAAAGAATTTCATGGCGCGAGTGTACCGCCTTTTTGCTGAATTTGCCGTAGCGATCGCCAAAACGCGCTACAAAACATGCAAGATCGCTTCGTTCAATCGCAACGCGTCAAACAGCGCGAGCCGTTCGCTTTCGTCCGAAACGATCGCGGTTAGCTTCATACTAACAAAGCCGCCTTTGGAGCTTCGGCGCGAAAGGTTTATCGTATGCGCTTTGCCTTTAAGCGCGTTTAGCGCTGCTTTATGTACCGCGCTTTCGTCGCGCCCGATCAGATGATAGCTCCATTCGCACGGATAAATTATATGCGGTTTTTGAAGCTCGACGCAAGCGTTGCTATTTATGCTATCTTGTATTTTTTCGTTCATTTTTCATCCGCGCTTGATCGCGTAAATTCTCCGCTTTTTCCGCCGCTTTTGCTCTGCAGTTTTATATCGGATATTACCATTGTTTTATCGATCGCTTTTAGCATATCGTATATGGTCAAAAGCCCGATCGTTACGCCCGTTAGCGCTTCCATTTCCACGCCCGTTTGCCCGTTTAATTTTACGGTTGTAAAAAGCGTGAAAACGCATGATTGTTCGTCTTCTTTAATGTCGCAACTTATATGGCTGATCGCAAGCGGGTGGCACATTGGAATTAGATCGCCAGTTTTCTTAGCGCCGCAAATAGCCGCTATGATCGCCGTTTGCAAAACGGGACCCTTTTTTGCCATGTTGTTTTTCACGGCGTCAAACGCGGCGCGACTCATCGCGATCTTACCGCTTGCGGTGGCGCTTCGCAACGTTGGTTCTTTGGCGCTTACGTCGATCATTTGCGGGCGGTTTTGCGCGTCCAAATGCGTTATGTTCATAGGTTTATCCAATCAAGGCTTGCGCGGCGCGATAAAGCGTATAAACGCCCATTAACCCCACGAAAATCGCCGAAATTTTCGCCGCGATAGCGCGGAATTTGAAGTTTGCCAAAGCGCCCGCGACAAGCCCGATCGCAAAAAGCGACGGCGCGCTGGACAAGCCAAATACCGCCATTGCGCCCGCCGCGCCGATCGCGCCCTCGGCGTTCAAAGCCATAGCGAGCGCCGCATAGACCATGCCGCACGGAATCAGCCCGTTGAGAACGCCAATGAGATAAAAACTCGCCATATTCGACGAGGCGATCAGCGCGCCAAAGGTTCGTTTGTACAGCGCCGATCGCGCGATCGCGCCGTTTTCGAGGATTGCAAGCAGGCGCGATCCAAACAGCATCGCCAAACCGATCGCAACCATAAGCGCGCCCAAAAACAGCGAAAAAACCGCCTTTGCCGTTGCCGATGGCGTCAAAAGCGCGCCAATCAGCCCAAACGCCAAACCAAGACAGGCGTACGCGCTCGTTCGCCCAAGCGCGTACAGCAAATGAGCGAAAAACTGCCGAAGTTTGCCCGCGCCGCCAAGTTTCGCGCCCGCGTAAGCGACGACAATCGGAGAACACATGCCGATACAGTGCCCAAACGAGGCGCTAAGTCCCAGCGCGATCATGCCTAGCAGCGAAAAATCCGCGCTCATAGCCTCATGCGCTCCGTGATGCATTGAGTGATCCAAGCTAAACCTTTAACGTAAGTAACGGCGCGTATTCTAACAAAGCCGCGCCAAAC
>JAISMA010000233.1 GCA_031276985.1 Helicobacteraceae bacterium
TCCGTCGCCGTCATGATCGTCGTCGTCGTCGTCATCTCCGTGATCGCCGTCTGTCTTGATTTTCCATTTCAGCTCAAGAATGCCGCCTTCGACTTCAAACTCCGCTTCGTATTCTATGCCGTTATTCTCTTTCTCCCATTGGTCGCTGCTGTGTTCGTAAAAACCTGCGTTATGCAGAGCGTTTTCATAACTCGACTTAGCGGCTTTAGCGACGCCGTTATTCGTTACTCGGATTGCGCGCTTAACTTCGTCTAAATTGCTAAAAGGCAGCTTTGCGGATATTACGCCAAAATGCGTATTAAACTCCGCTTCCGTAGGATAGCGCGAATTGTCAAGGACGACTAGAGCAATTTCCGCGTCGTCGTCGTCTTCACGCGAGACGCACGCAAGCAAAGAGCCGACTGATTTATAAAGATCGCAACCGTATCCGCTTTTGCCGTCGTCCTTAAACCCTGTAAGCAAACCCTCAATCTCGTTGAATCTGCTCTGGCTTATGTTTTTGTATTGCTTCGAGGCGTATTTTAGGTTAACGGTTAAGTTGCCTTCGCTAAACGGCGGAAACTTGCTTGCGATTTTGTCTACGCTAAAGTCGCCGCTACTTCCGCCCACAAACTTAAACCCTCCGCTTTCCAGAGCCTCTTCATACTTCGACTTGGCGGCTTTAGCTGCGTCGTCGTTCTTTACGATGATTCCCAGCTTAACTCGCGCTAACTTTGCGACGGGTAGCTTTGCGGCTATTACGCCAAAATGCGCGGTGAACTGCTCTTCCGTAGGATAGCGCGAACCGCTAGATTGCGTAACAAAACGCGCGCTTGCGGGAGCGGGCGAATCTGGATAATTGGCTATCGAGATCTGCAACTCGTCGCCGTCTCGCTCAACGCATGCCAGCAAAGAGCCGCTTTGCTTATAAAGAACGGTTTTATCTCCGCAGTCGGTATCCGCGCCGCCCTCGCTAAAGTCTGTAAGCGAACTCTTAATATCGTCGAAAGCGCTTTCGTTTATGCCTTCGTATTTTTTCGACGCAAAGCTAAGGCTAACGGTTAAACCGCTATCGTCAAACGTCGGAAACTTGCTTGCGGCATTGTCTATGTTAGGATCGAGGTCGTTTTCGCCTCTTTCGATCGCCTGCTCCAATTGAAGCTCGCCTTTTTTGGTTTCTTCAAACTTCGCTTCGGATTTTGAGCCGTCGGGATTGTCTTTTGCGTATTCCGCCGTTTTGTCGCCGCCGTCGGGATTGTCGTCTGGATTGCTAGAGCTTCCGCCGCCGCCTCCGCCGCCGCAACCAATTAAAAATAACGAAACGATTGCGATCGTTATAAGTTTGGTTAATTTAGAGACAAGCTGAAAATGGGGGGGGGGGGGGTGAACTTCGCGGAAGCAAACTCCGCGTTTAACGAAGCCGCATTGTTTGACGAAGCCGAAGTTGCGGTCGTCGTTTCAACCGTCGTCGTATTCAAGCGCGTTGCGGCGTTTGAAAAGCCTTGATTTGATCGCTTTGCGTCCAAAGCGAAACCTATGCCGTCCGATTGCGCGGACAAAGTAAGCGATTGCATCTAGCAATCCTCCTTGTGATGTTGGATTTGAAACAAATGATAATAGTAAGGTTTTACTTAAAATCGTCTGAAGTTTTGGAAGTTTTTTGCGATTTTCAATGACTTTCGTTGTTTTTTAGGCGATTTGCGTTGTTTTTGGAGCTTCCGAACGATTGTTGCTTAGATTGAACGTTTTTACGCGCTTTCAATGATTTAGCGTGTTGTTTGAATGAATTTCCGCGCTTCAAGCAGTTTTACTTAGTTTGAAAGAGTTTACTTGGCTTTTTCACGATCTTTTTTGATAAGCGCTATTGAGTTTAAGGCTTTCACCGCTTATTTGAGCGCGCATCGCGCTCTTTGATAGCGACGGCTAAAGCCGCGTTCAAGTTTCAGTCTTGCGTGATTTATCCTCCAACGCAACGATATGTTTGATCGAGATTATAGCTTCTTGACAACGTAGTTATACAATCGCAATAACGAGGCGATCGGCAACGACGCGGCAAAGTTAGCCGCCAATCGCGGGCAAACAACCTTGAATTAGGGGGATTTGAGAACGGCGTTTGGGTTAAGCAGCAGTCGCTCGATCATTTGCGCGAACAGATCGCGGCGGGCGCGATCGACGGCAAACGATCCGATATGAGCGCCGTTAAAAACAATCTTTAGTTCTTTCGGCTCTTTCGCCGCTTCAAACAGCGCGCGCGCGTGGCTTGCGGCTACGATCGCGTCCCGATCGCCGTGAATAATCAAAATCGGCAAACCTTCCAAAGCGGCGATATTGGCGATCGGATCGAGTTTTTCATCCGCCACGCCGCCCAAAAACGGCAACGCGGCATAGCCGATCCAACTGCGTTTGGCAACCTCTTTCGCGACGACTTCGTAGCTTGAAAACGCGCCTTCGGTAATCAACGCGGCGAGTTTTTGCTTGTATGGAGCGATTGCGCTTATCGCCGTCGCGCCGCCTAGCGACTGCCCAAAAACGACGATCGGCACAGCGTCAAATTCGGCGATTGCGTATTCGATTGTCGCTTGCGCGTCGATAATCAACCCCTCGATCGTAGGCTCGCCGCTTGAAGCGCCGTAACCGCGATAATCGACGCACAAAACGCTAAAACCTCTTCGCGCCAGCCAATACACGCTTGGCAGATGTTCGCTGATATTGCCCGCGTTGCCGTGAAAAAAGACGATTGCGGCTTTTGGATTTTCGGCTTTGAGCAGCCACGCAAACAGCTTTTCGCCGTCGCTTGTGGCGATATGCCGCGTTTCGTAATCGACCTCGAAAAATTCGGGCGTAAAGCGTACTTCCTTACTCGGATGAAAAAAAAGCGAGGCGCACCCGCTTAGGCTAAAAGAAATAATCGATAAAAATAAAAGCCTCATTCAGCTCCGATCCCTTTGATTTTTCGCCCGCAAATTCAAATCTTAGCGCCAGATTGGTTTCAAGCGCGTAGCCCGCCTCCAGCTTTAGCTGCGTTCGGCGCTTGCTATGATCGGCCAGATCGTAATCTTGCTTGGCTTCAAAACGCGCCCTTAGCCTATCGCTAGGCGTTAGGATTAGCCCCGCCGCGCCTCCCGCGTAAAAGGCGCGTTCTTTGTAAAGCCGTTTGCCGCTTTGAGCCTCCGCGTCCAAACCGACATACGCGATCGCTTCGTCGCCGCCCGCCGCCAGCGCCGCGCCGCCTTTGAAATAGCCGTAACCGTTTCGCGCCAACGTAGGCGGAGCGTCTTTCCAGCCTAGCGCGAAACGCCACGAGATCGGCTTGAAAAAGCGGTTTCGCGGCGAGAAACTCTCCATATTCAACAGCGTAAATCCGCGAACGCGCGTAACGTCGTCCGCGCTTTGAATCCACAGATCGCTTGCGGTTATCGAGCTTCCCGCCGCGAAGCCGCCTAGCGGATCGACCATATCGTGATAGCTGACGCGGATTCTCGCGTTTGCGCTTGGCTTTTGCCGATTGTCGTAGCCCGCGCCAACGCCTATGCGCGAAATCAAATGCCCCTGATCGGGACGGGCGATTGGCGACTTTGGCGTTATTGTTTCGGCGCTTAAACCCAGCGCGCTTCGCGCTATCATCATGGCGAACATACGTTTTTTGTACGGCTCGACGGCGATCTTGTCTTTGGCGCGAAGGTATTCCGCAAATTCCATAGCAAGCTCAAGCGCGAGGATCGCCTCTTCTTTGTCAAAAGCGGCGATCGCCTCGTTTGGCGTTGTCTCGCCGTAAGCGATCTTGTAAGCCGCAATCGATACGTTTTCGCCGCCGCGCTTTGCCAAAGCCGTTATGCGCGAGTTTCTCGAAGGGCGAAAAACCGCGCCTTTAAGCATATTCGGCTCGTCCAAAAGCGCCCTGATCGTATCGACGGGCGCGGCAAAACCCGTAAAGCGCGAGGTTAGGTCGATTCCGCCTTTGGCGTATTCAAGCAGTTCCAGCAGCACAAAAGAGCAGTTTTCCTTGAAAAAATAGTAATCGCGCGAAAAGTTATGCATCTCCCAAGCGCGATAAAGCAGCGCGTCGATCTCCTCGCGCGTGAAATTTAGCTCGTATTCCCAAATATCGCGGTTTTCAAAATCGCCGTACTCTTTGGCTTTTTGCGCGTATGGCAACGCGGAAAAATAGCCGTCGTAACCGCCGAACAAGCCTTTGAACACAAACGCCAAATCGCCGTCGCCCTGCGGGATAAAGGCTTCGTAGTTGATCGCGTAGCTAACAAGCGCGTTGGACGAGTCGTTTTTGTCGACTCGCAAAAACGTGTGCCCAAAAACCGACGCGGGATTGTTCATGTAAGCGGCGGGAAAGACCAAAACCAGCCGATCGCCGCTAACGCCGTTATACCAGTGGTCAAACGCCGCGCACGTAACGGGCGTTAAGCGATCTTCGTCGATGTTTAGCGCATCTTTGAGAAAGCGCCACCGCGCCGTGAATATACAGCGCGTATCAAGGCTTGCGTTGCCCTCGAACGACCCCGCGAAAAACGAGTCGATCGAGGCTAAAAGCTCGCTTTGCGGATTTGTTTTGCCGCCCTCCGCTAGGAAAAACCGCCTATCGTCGATCGCGCTTTGAACGCCGCCAAACAGCGACGCTTTGTAGCCGACCATTCCGCGCCAGCGCGTATGATCGCTTAGATTCAGATCGATCGCTTTGGTTTTAAGCTCGTCTGCGTAGCCCGCAAACAAAACGATCGGAAAGATAAACGCAAAAAGTAATTTCAAGCTAAAAAGGCGGAGGGGAAATCCCCTCCTAAAAGTTCTCGCGGATTAGAGAACGGCGTCCATATTGGCTAATACTTCGCCCGCGCTGACGTTATCGGCGGTGAAGATCTTGTCAAAGTTGGCTTGCGCCGCCGCGAAGAAAGCGGGTTTGTCCGCTACGCCCGCTAAATCGGCGAACGCGTCGAGAGTTTCGCCGCTGCCTTTGGACATATCCGAAGCGAGTTTGTCGAGGTTTTGACCCGTGAAGTTGTTCAACTCTTCGTTGCTTGCGAAAACGCCGCTGGGATTGCAGCCGCTGGTGCCTGTGGTAACGGCGAACGTACCGCTGCCCGTGCCGTTTACGGTTACGCCAAGCACTTGCCACAGAATGTTGTTGGCTTTATCGTTTTCGTTGGCAAAAAGCATGTTGCCAAGACCGCAGCCCGAAGCCGAATAGCGTTTGCCGCCGTATTGCCCGTCGAACAAAGCGAACGAGCTTGTAGCCAAAGCGCCCGCTACCGCGACGCCGATTAAAACTTTTTTCATTGAAACTCCTTGAGGATTTGCTTGCCGTAAGGACAAGCGTGATTGATAGCCTACCAAAAGTACCTTAACTAAAGATATAATCTCGCAAAAACTTCAAGGATATCGATGAATTTTGGAGCGCCTTTTAAGAGCGGGAGCGTAAAAATTATGTTGCTTGGCGGCGGCGAACTTGGCAAAGAGGTCGCGATCGAGGCTCAACGAATGGGACTTGAAGTGATCGCGCTTGATCGCTACGCCAACGCGCCCGCGCACCTTGTGGCGAACAAAGCCTACACGATCGATCTAAAGGACAAATCGCAGATTTTGGAGATTGCGCGGCGCGAAAAACCGTCGTTTATTCTGCCCGAAATCGAGGCGATCAGCATCGAGGCGTTAATCGAAGCGGAAAAAGAGGGTTTTAACGTGATTCCAAACGCCCGCGCCGTCGAGCTTACAATGAACCGACGCGGCGTTAGAGAGCTTGCCGACAAAACGCTGGGGCTAAAAACAAGCGCTTATAGCTTCGTGAAAACATACGACGAGCTTGTCAAAGCCGCCGAAACGATCGGCTTTCCGTGCGTGATCAAGCCCGTGATGAGCAGTAGCGGACACGGACAAAGCGTAGCCAAAAGTTTCGCGGATCTGAAAGAAAGTTTCGCTTTCGCGCAAGAAGACGCGCGCGGCGACGCAAGCGAGCTTATAGTGGAAGAGTTTATCCCGTTTGATTTTGAGATTACCCTGCTAACCGCCCGAACGGAAAACGAAACGCGCTTTTGCCCGCCGATCGGGCATATTCAAAAAGACGGCGATTATATCTACAGCTGGCAGCCGATTGATTTAAGCGAGACCGTACGCGAAAAAGCCGAGTCGATCGCAAAGCGCGTTACGGACGCGTTGGGCGGGCGCGGCATTTTTGGCGTGGAGATGTTTATCAAGGGCGACGAGGTTTATTTCAGCGAGGTCAGCCCGCGCCCGCACGATACGGGAATGGTTACGCTCATCACGCAAAATCAAAGCGAATTCGCCCTGCATATTCGCGCCGTTTTGGGCTTGCCGCTTGGATTTAGCCTTGTTACGGCGGGGGCGAGCGCGGCGTATAAAGCGCAAAGCGAAAGCGACAATCCGACGCTTGAAATCCCCGACGAACTCTTTTCCGACAATTCGTTTGTCAGGCTTTTTGGCAAGCCCGTAAGCCGCAAAGGGCGCAGGCTGGCGGTTGTTTTAACGGCGGATTCGACAAGCCAAAAGGCGCTTGAAAGAGCCAAAGCGCTGGTTAAACTCGTCAAAGATCGCTGATGATCGTATTAGGATCGACGGGATCAATCGGTTGCGCCGCTCTCGATGTAGCCGCGCGCTTCAATCTGCCGATTGAAACGCTGGTCGCGGGTTTTAACGTCGATCGCCTAAACGAGCAGATACGGCGTTTCAAACCGCGCCAAGTCGTACTCGCCGATCGCGCCGTCGCGCAAAAGGTCGATTTTCCAAACGCGCAATACGGCAAAGCGGCGATCTTGGACGCGATTGCCTCAAGCCAAAGCGATCTCGTCGTTAACGCGCTTTCGGGTTTTGCGGGGTTGCGCCCTACGCTGAAAGCGTTGCAATGCGGCAAACGGCTGGCGCTGGCGAACAAAGAGTCGCTGGCGTGCGTCGGGGCGTTTTTGGATACGACGCGGATTAGCCCGATTGACAGCGAGCATTTCGGCGTTTGGTATCTAAATGCGGCGGGCGATTCGCGCCGCTTAGTCAAACGAATCGTTCTCACGGCAAGCGGCGGCGCGTTGCGCGATTGTCCGATCGAGGAGATCGAGCGAGCGCCAATCGAGCGCGTTTTGCGCCACCCAAACTGGTCGATGGGCGCGAAGATCACGATCGATAGCGCGACAATGGTCAATAAACTTTTCGAGCTACTAGAGGCGCGCTGGCTCTTTGGCGCGAACGCGATCGACGCCGTGATCGAGCGAAGCTCCATTTTTCACGCGCTGATCGAGTTTGCCGACGGTTGCGTAACCGCGCAGGCAGCGCCGACGGATATGCGCCTTGCGATCACATACGCGATTTTGGGCGAATTGCGCGAGCCAATCGCGGGCGAAATCGATCTGATTAGTCTGCCGCCGATTCGCTTTGAGCCGATCGATTTGAAGCGCTATCCCGCGTGGGCGATCAAAGAGACGTTGCTAAACGAGCCGCGTTTGGGCGCGGTTTTGAACGCGGCGAACGAGGCGGCGATAGCGCGTTATCGATCGGGCGAAATTAGTTTTGGGCGCATATCGCGCATGATTTTGGAGGCGTTTGAGCGTTTTTCGTCGCCGCCGAAAACAATCGACGAAGCGATCGCTTTGCACGAAGAGGTTTACGCCCGCTTTTTTGCCTCTCGCTCTCGCTAACTAACCGCCGCTTTCTTGATTGCTGTTTTTAAGCGTATCGATGAACTCTCGCGGTTGAGAGTTTGTCGGTTATGTTATGCGGGAGTTTGGACATTATCGTTTACGACTTCCGCGCGAGGATATTTTTATTAGTAGGTAAGCAAACCCTAAAAAACGGATTGTCTGTAATATCAATTTTTGTCAGCATTGATCCAACGAAGGCATCAACAAACTTTTCGGCAATAGAACTACTCGCGGTTACCATTCTAAAATACCTGTTTTAGCAAAATATAGAAGGCGATAAGTGTACAATATTGCAAAGATCATTAGTATTGCAATAGCAAATAACAGAAATATGGGATATGGAATTCGTTGTTTCTCTTTATCGTAAAGTTTTCTATTCCAAAATAGAAATAACAACGGACCCGTTGCCACTAATAAAGCCTTTAATAAAGCGTAACTATTATCCGATTCTTTAATATATGTCGCTGCGAACATAATCGGAGCGCCATAAACAATAAGTGCTTTTATCAATATCTCAAGCGCTTTTATCATTCGGGCAAACAACCGTAAGGTTTAATGATTAGGTTATGCGGGAGTTTGGACATTAGCGTTTACTGCTTCCGCGCGAGGATAGTTTTGCTAATAGAACGCCCAATAAAATCCACATGGACATGGTTGCGATGGCATCAATGAGTGGATTGTTAGAAAAATTAATTCTGTGCAATATGGCAAGATCAAGTCCATTAAATATTGAGACACAAATAAATTTACTCGCAGTTATCATCTTGTATTCCATTTATTGCTCCCTGCCAGACTTTACGTAATACGTTCCAACCTCCATACGTGCCCGCTTCGCCCATAAATTTATCTTTTTAGCCTTTGATAGAAGCGCGAATTTCGGCGTAGCGAAAA
Organism: Helicobacteraceae bacterium; assembly: GCA_031276985.1. Taxonomy (GTDB): domain Bacteria; phylum Campylobacterota; class Campylobacteria; order Campylobacterales; family SZUA-545; genus JAIRNH01. The sequence goes on from JAISMA010000233.1 coordinate 8,523, forward strand.
CAGTCGACAAGATGATCGTTTATTAACCCCGTCGCCTGCATATGCGAGTACATTATCACGCTGCCCAAAAAGCGAAATCCGCGCTTTTTCATATCGCTTG
>JAISMA010000003.1 GCA_031276985.1 Helicobacteraceae bacterium
GCTTGCCGTTTGCGTCGCGTTTGGCGCAAATAGCGCAAAAGAAGCGTTTGAGCGCGGTTCGGCGGCTGGAAATCAAGGCAATTTTCAAGAAGCGATCAAGCATTACACGCAAGCGATCAAGATTGATCCAAATTACGCAAACGCTTACAACAATCGCGCCGCCGCTTACACCGTTTTGAGCGATCTAAAAAGCGCCGCGAAAGATGCCAAAAAAGCGTGCGAACTCGGCGATTGTAGGGCGTTGCGGTATTTGGAAAGCAATAAACTGTTGCGCGATTAGCCGCAAATTAGCGCTTATCAGCCGAGAAATAACGCCAAAGGTTATCGCAAACGACGAATTTTATATGCGATTTGCGTTAAACGAAGCGTGGGAACGCCAGATTTTGACCTATCCAAATCCTAGCGTCGGCGCGGCTTTGCTTGAACATTGCGATCTCGCCGCACGCGGAGATCAACGCCTTTTACGACGCTTTTTGCGATCTTTGCGCGGATAAAGCGGCTATCGCAAGGCTAAGCGCGCTCAAAACCAGCGGCGAAATTTGCGACTTTTTGCGCGAAAATCACGGCGGGCTATTTGGCGGAGTTTCTTCGCCGTTTTCGCGCTAAAAAGAGCGATCGCGCCAAACGCGATCGGCTTGTCTCAAAACCAAACGAAGCCAAGCGAGAGTTTAGATCGCGCCGCTTTTTGTACGCGTCGCTTGAACGCGCTCAAGCGGTTCGCTTACCAGCGCCAAAGCCGCGTCGCTCGCTAACTCTATCCATTCGTCAAGCGCCGCCGCCTCGTCCGCGCTCCAAACGCCAAGCACGTAATCGACGGCGCTTTGATCGCCGCTTGGACGACCCACGCCCATTCGCGTCCGAAAATAGTCCGCGCCGCACAGCGCGTCGATCGATTTCAGCCCGTTATGCCCGCCGCTAGAGCCGCCGAATTTGAAGCGAAGCGCGCCAAAGGGCAGATCGATATCGTCGTGAGCGACGATAATTTTTTCCGGTTTGTAGAAGTTTTTGACCGCCAAAACGCTTTCGCCGCTTAGGTTCATAAAGGTTGTCGGTTTCAGGATTAGCAGATCGTCGCGCTTATGCAATTCGCCTTTGAAAGCGGCTTTGGAGACGTTCGCGGGTTTAAGCCGATCGATCAGGCGATCGGCAAGCAAAAAACCCGCGTTGTGTCGCGTACGCTCGTATCGTTTGGAAGGGTTGCCAAGCCCTACGATCAGCGTCATTTAGCTTTGATGACTCCCGTAATGGCTATTCGCCCGTCAAGCAGGATTTTCACGCCTTTTGGCGCTTGCACGTCGCGGGCTAAAATCGTGTCGTTTACATCCAGCGCGCTTACGTCGATCGCAAAAGCATCCGGCAGGTCTTTGCCCAAGCACTGAACGGGGATGCGCTTTTTCATCGTGATAAAAACGCCTTTATTCTTAACGCCTTTAGGCGTTCCGACGGTTTTTACGGGGACGAGATAACGCGAAAGTTTATCTTTGACCACCTCGCGCAGATCGACGTGAAGCAACTCGCCGCTAACGGGATCGGCTTGATACTCCTCGATTACGACGAGGCGTTTTTTCGCGTCGACTTTCACCTCGAAGGCGAGTTTTGTTTTGTTTTTCACAAAGCGGACAAAGTCGTTTCGCTTAAACGCCGCGTTGATATTGGGTTCGCCGCCGCCGTATATATTGGCGATCAGATAACCATCCTTGCGGAGCGCTTTGGTCGCGCTCTTGGCAGTACTCTCTCTGACTATGCCTTCTAGCATATTGAGCATCCTTGTCTTAGATTTGTTAGCCGCTAAAACGGCAAACAAGGGCGCGCATTATACTAGAGCTTAGCCAAAACTCTGCTTAATCTTGAATACGCCGACCTCTTTTGGCAGATCGATTTTTTCCGCGATCGCGCCGCGAATGCGAATTTTCAGATCGTCGGGGCTGTTGGCGTTTGCCAGCGCCTCTTCTTCGCTGATCGTTCCCGCTTTGTAGTGATCGAAAAGCGACTGATCAAAAGTTTGCGTGCCGTAGATCTCCCTGCCTTCGGCTAAAGCGTCTTGAACCTCGTCGTCGCGGTAATTGGCGATCATATCGATTACGCGCGGCGTGTCAAGCAATATCTCGATCGCTGGAATTCGCTTATTGTTCGTCGTCTTGACGAGGCGCTGGGAGACAATGCCCGCAAGCGTGCTTGCAAGCGTAAGGCGAATGCGGTTTTGCTCCTCTTTTGCAAACATGCCAATCACGCGGTTAATCGTCTCCTTGCTGTCTAGCGTGTGAAGCGTGGAAAGCACCAAATGCCCCGTCTCCGCCGCGTGCATAGCGATCTCTATGGTCTCCAGATCGCGCATTTCGCCCACGAGGATAATGTCGGGATCTTCGCGCAAAGCGCCGCGCAAAGCGTTTGCGAAACTGAGCGTGTCTTCGCCGATGCTTCGCTGGTTGATGATGCATTTTTTATCGCGGTGGACAAACTCGATCGGATCTTCGATCGTAATAATATGCTCGCGCCGTTTTGAGTTGATCTCGTCGATTAACGCCGCCAAAGTGGTCGATTTGCCGCTTCCCGTTATGCCCGTAACCAAAATCAGCCCGCGCTTTTTCGTCGCAAGCGAATAGAGCGACTTTGGCAGTCCAAGTTCGCCGATCGTCTGAATATCGGTCGGAATCGTTCTGAAAACCGCCGAAAGCCCGTCTTTTTGGAAAAACGCGTTGGCGCGAAATCGAAACCTCTCGTCCAGTTGAAAGGTAAAATCGACCTCTTTGTTGGCGACCAGCTCCCCAAAGCGTCCGCGCAACATCTCTTTCGCCATTGTCAGCGCGTCCGATCGGCTCATAATGTCCTCGCTCAAAGGCACAATATCCCCTCTAACGCGCCCCATAATTTTCTGCCCCGCCTTTATATGCAGGTCGCTTCCGTTTTTCTGAACAAGCGTTTTAAGATAACCTTTAACCCGTTCGGTTACCTCAAAACTTAACTCCGCTACATTTACCTCTACAGCCACGCTTCCTCCTTCCTACCGAATTAAGCTAAAGTTGAAATTATATCTGAAAAAGCCCGCTCAAATTGAGCTAGTCCTTCGCTTAAAAGTTTATCGCATAAGCGCTCAAAATTTATGTCCTTAGCGTCAAGCTCGCCAAAAAAGGCGGAAATTTGATCGGGCGCGATCGGCAGTCTGCTTTCGCGCTCGCCGCCCGCCAAAAAAGCGTCGATCGCGGCTAACGGCGCGGTGTTGATCGCGTTGTCGCCAAGCAGTTCGCTAACGTAATAATCCGCGCTTAACCCGCCGCCTTTAACGCCCGTGCTGGCAAACAGGACGCGGACGTTCTTTCGCGCCGCGTTAGCGATCAAATTGTAGTGATTGGCGGCGTTCATGATTCCCGTTTTTGCCCTAAGCTCCTTTGGCAGCCGATCGTCGATAGCGCGATCGAAACGGCTAACAAAAACGCTGATTACAAGCGGCGTTTCGTTGTCCTTCGCCGCGTTTAGCAGTTTTTGCGTCTGCGCGGTTGAAAAAACAAGCGTCGCGTTGGTCGGAACGCCGAGTTTGAGCAGCTCTTTTATCGCTATAACGCCCTCGTTTGTGGCGGGGACTTTGATCATAACGTTTTTGCGCCCAATCGCCTTATGCAGTCTTCGCGCCTCCTCGATCGTGCTTGGCGCGTCATGCGCGAAAGCGGGATCAACCTCGATGCTCACAAAGCCGTCTTGATTGTCAAAGCAAGGTTTAAGCGCGTCGGCGGCGTTTTGCGCGTCGGCGATCGCAAGCGCTTCGTAAAGCCGTTTGCCCGCGACGCCAGTGCCTTTTAGCGCCGCGATCTGCGATTTGTAGGCGGCTTTGTTTGCGATTGCCTGCTGAAAAATCGCGGGGTTTGTCGTTACGCCGCGCGCGCCGCGCTCCAGATATTTGGGTAGATCGCTATCGATAAAATCCCGATCAAGATAATCAATCCACAACGAAAAAGAGTTCATCGCATCCTCCGCGTCAAGCTATTGCGTTATCCTAATGCAAAAAGCCTTGCGCCGCGCTCGCCCTCGTCATTGCGTATGCGAAAAGCCTTGCGTTTCGGCGATCGTCTTCATCATTCCGCATAACGACCCGTCATACCCGCGCCACCCTCTCGTCATTCTGCGACTTCGCGCAGAATGACAAAGAGGAAAGCGGGTATGACGGTAGGACTTGATAACAACGAGCGCTTTCGCGGGTATGATGTAAATATCGGGTTTTCGTAAAAATGAAAGCAAACAACAACGCGACGAATCGTGAAACAGGCAAACAACAATCGGAATGCCTTAAACAGTTGAACGCGCCTGCTGTCATTGCCGCGTAGGCGGAAATCTATTTCTTAAAGACAATCGCAACTCAAACGCCAATCGTAAAATCTTTAGCTTCTTTTTTAGATGCCCGCGGAAAAGCGGGTATAGCGAGAGGCGTAAAGGGGACGAGAGGGCGCGAAGAGGCGTTAAAAGGCGCGTTTGAATAGCGCCTCGATACGAAGTATCGTGATAATGCTGTCCTCGCGTTTGCCTACGCCGTAAATATGATTATCGTCGCCTTCAATGCTATCGGGCGCGGGATCGATGTCGGACTCTTTTAGGCGGATCGCCTCCGTGAGCTTGTCGATCACAAAACCGCTAACCTGATTTTTGTTGCGAATGACGATAAATCGCGTTTCGTCCGAATAGGCGGATTTCTGCCCGTTGAATTTGCGCCTTAGATCGATTAACGGAAGCACGTTGCCGCGCAGATTAAACACGCCGACGACGTAATCGGGCGTAGACGGCACGCGAGTCGCCGCCAGCGGCTTGATAATCTCCTGAATCGAAAGAATCGGCACCGCGAACTCCTCTTCGTCGACCATAAAACAGACGAGTTGCACTACGTCTTCGTCGCGCGCGGGCTCGTTTTGCGCCCTTTTTTGCCTCTGTTGATTTTGTATAACCTGTTTTAATTGCTCGCTCATGCCGTTAGCTCCGCGTTAAAATTGACGTTGCGCTTGACAACGTTTGTGAGATATTCGGGCGAATATGGTTTGGTGATGTATTCGCTCATGCCGACTTCCACGCCGCGCATGCGATCGGTCTTGCCCGCGCGCGAGGTTACCGCGATCAGCGGCAGATTTTTGAAGCGGCTGTATTTGCGAATCTCGCTCGCAAGCGTGTAGCCGTCCATTCTCGGCATTTCAATGTCGATAAGGCAGGCGTCAAACTCATGCTCGGCGCTCTTGACGACGTTGAGCGCCTCTACGCCGTCCGTCGCCTCGATTACGGTTACGCCAAGCGGCGCGATCGATTGGCGCATAATGGCGCGATCGGTTTTGGAATCGTCTACGACCAATATCTTGTAATCGCTAGGTTTGCTCTTGGCTTTGAGCTTTGACGTTTTGGCGGCGGCTTTCGCGCTTGCCGTCGGCTTGGTTTTCTTCGCCATATTCATCAGCGCCGCCACATCGACGATCAACGTTACGCCGCCGTCGCCGCGAACGGTCGCGCCCGCGATCCCTTCGATGCCCTGCAGATATTCGCCAAGCGATTTGATAACGATCTCTTCCTGCCCCACAAGCGCGTCGACGATCAAGCCAAGTTTGCTTTCGGCAAGCCCCAGCACCACCACGTAAGTGTATTCGCCGCCGTCGATTACCTGCTCGACGCGGAAAATATCGGAGAGCTTCACAAGACTTAACACCTCGTCGCGCAGTCTCATCACCGATCGCCCTTCCACGCTAAATATGTCGCCTTCGCTTATACGCACGGTTTCAAGCACGGAGCTTAACGGAATGGCGTAATACTCCTCTTGAGCGCCGACCATTAGCGATTGGATAATCGCCAGCGTCAGCGGGATTTTCAGTTTGATCACAGTGCCTTTGCCAAGCTCGGAATCCACCTCGATAATGCCGTTGAGCTTCTCGATATTGGTTTTCACCACGTCCATGCCCACGCCGCGACCCGAAACGTTGGTAACTTTCGCCGCCGTCGATAAGCCCGCTTTGAATATCAGCGCGTAAGCCTCTTTTTGGCTCATAGCGTCGGCTTCTTTCTCGCTTATAAGCCCTTTTTCAAGAGCTTTGGACTTTAGCAGTTCCGCATCCAGTCCCTTGCCGTCGTCGGTAATCTCCACGACAATGCTGTTGCCTTCGTTATAGGCTTTCAACTCGACCTTGCCCGTTTCGGGTTTGCCAAGTTGAATGCGCGTTTGCGTCGTCTCTATGCCGTGATCGGCGCTGTTGCGGATAATATGCACCAGCGGATCGCCGATGACTTCGACGATCGACTTGTCCATTTCGGTCTCTTCGCCCGTGATTTGCAGATCGATTTTTTTGTCTAGCTCGCGCGCCAGATCGCGGATCATGCGCGGAAACTTGTTGAACACTTTGCCGATCGCAAGCATCCTCGTTTTCATAACGGCGGTTTGCAGATCGGTCGTAACCATCGATATGGAGCTGACGACCTGATTTAACTCCTCCAAAAACTTCTCGCCCTCGTAGCGCTCCTCTACGTCGTCGTATATTTTAAGCAGGCGGTTTTTGCCAAGCACAAGCTCGCCGATTAAGTTCATTAGGTGATCTAGGCGATTAACGTCGACGCGGATCGTCTGTTCCATTGTCGACTCGCCGCCTTTGTCGTCGGCGCGTTTAGCGGGCGCGGCGGGCGCGGCGGCGGGCTTGACGCTTTGGGTTTGCGCTTGAGGAATCGGTTGCGGCGAAGGCGGCGCGGCGACCTCGGTTGCGGCTTTAGCTTCGCGGCGCTGTTTATCTTCGGCTTGGCGAAGCGCCAAAAGACGCGCGATCTCGTCCTCGACCTCTTTGTCGCTTAGTTTGGAGTAATCGGGTTCGGCCGCGTCCGTTGAAGCGGGCGCGACGGGCGTTTCGGCTTGCGGCGGCGTTGGTTGCGCGATCGCGACGGCTAGAGGATCTTGCCCTTTGCTTACCGCGTCCAGTTTAGCCGCGATAACGTCGATTGGCAGAGCGTGATCTTTATCCGTTCCCGTATCGCGGATTTTTATCAGCAGCGACTTCATCGCGTCGATCGACTCCAGCACCACGTCCATTACGCCCGCGTCGATCTTTAGTTCGCCCTTTCGCGCCAGATTCAGCACGTCTTCCATATGGTGCGTCAAATACGTAAGCGCGTCAAAGTTCAAAAACGACGACGATCCTTTAATGGTGTGCGCCACGCGAAAAATGCCGTTAAGCAGTTCCAGATCGTCCGGACGGGTTTCAAGCTCAACCAGATCCTGATCGAGCTTTTCGATCATCTCAAACGCCTCGATTAAAAAATCTTGAGTTAATTCCTGTAATTCGTCCATAGCGCTTCCTTATGCCTGTTTGGTATGGTTTTTGACGACGCGGACAATCTCCGACACAAATTGGTTCGCGTCGAATTTAACGAGATAGCTTTCGCCGCCAGCCTCTTTCCCGCGCCGATCGCTGTAACGATCGCTAATCGAAGAGTTGAAAACGATCGGAATCGTCTGAAAACGCGGATCGTCTTTAATGTGCGCGGCAAAATGAAAGCCGTCCATGCGCGGCATCTCCACGTCGGAAACGATCACGAGCAGTTCGGACGCGATCTGATCGCCGAATTTTTCAAACAGTTCGTTTAGCTTTACGAGCGCGTCCGAGCCGTCGACGGCTTCTATGACGCGCATGCCCATTTTTTCAAGCGCGGTTTTGACGATCTTGCGCGCCGTCGCGCTGTCGTCGATTACCATAGCCGAGCCGTCGAAACGCTCTACTTCTTGTTCGACGTTGAGCGTCGGGTGATAAAGCCCCAGATCTTTTACGATACTTTCAAAATCAAGAATCAAAAGCACGTTGTCGTTCTCGATTTTGGTTACGCCCGTAACTTTGTTGCGATCCAGCGAGCTTTCGTCGCCGCTTGAAAACGTCGCGGGCTCAATATCCGCCCAGCTAATTCGGCGAATGCGCTTTGCCTCGCTAACGATAAAACCGACTAAAATTTTGCTAAATTCGGCGATGACGACGCGGGATTTGTCGCGGTCGCGATCGGGCGTGTTTATGCCCATCCAGCGGGCGAGATTAACCACGGGAATCACCACGCCGCGCAGATCAAAAATCCCCTCGATATAATCGGGCGCGCCCGGCAACTCGGTTAATTTCGGGATTTTAATAATCTCTCTGACTTTGGCGACATTAACCCCATAAATGCCTTCGTATACCCGATCGCCCGCTTGTTTATATATTCTAAAATCTACAAGTTCCATTTCGTTGGCGCTTGTTTTCAAGAGGGTTGCCGCTGACGACGCCATTTGATTACTCCCATCTTTCTTCGCGCATAACTACGCCTTCCTCTGATTGTATCCGAAGAAAACTTTTTTCGCAAGCAAAGGAAGCTATATTGCAATACAGACGCCTTTGCGCCG
>JAISMA010000077.1 GCA_031276985.1 Helicobacteraceae bacterium
TAAACCGCGCCTAAAACAATCGAAGTTCCCGCTAAAAGCGCCATAATCGGATTAGCGCGAAAATATCCAAGCAACGACAAAAATTCGCCCACAAAACCCATTGTTAGCGGCAATCCCGCCGAAGCCATAGCCATAAACATAAAAATCGCCGAATAGATCGGCATAACCGAAGCGATCCCGCCAAATTCGCTCATTAGTTTCGTATGGCGGCGATCGTAGATTACGCCCACAAGCATAAATAACGCGCCGCTAATAATGCCGTGGCTAAGCATAAAAAACACCGAGCCGCCGATCCCTTCCGCGTTTAGCGCGAACGTACCTAAAACGATCACGCCCATATGACTAATCGAGCTATAGGCGATGATTTGTTTTATATCTTTTTGCGCGAAAGCGACCATTGCGGCGTATATAACCATAACGATTCCAAGCGCGCCCATAAACGGCGCAAAATAAACGCTGGCATCCGGAAAAAGCGGTAGGCTAAAACGCACGAAACCGTACGTTCCCATTTTTAACAAAACCGCCGCAAGCAAGACGGAGCCGATCGTTGGCGCCTGCCCGTGAGCGTACGGAAGCCACGTATGAAACGGAAACATAGGCGCTTTCACGGCAAAGCCGATTCCCATTGCGACAAATAGCCAAAGTTGCGGCGAATAAGCTACCTGATACCTATGCCACGCGATAATGTCGAAAGTCGCGTATCCCATATCCTGATAAAACAGCCACGCGAAGTAAAGTATTCCAAGCAGCAGCAATAGCGAACCGCTAAATGTATAGATGAAAAACTTCACCGCCGCATATATTCTGTTGCCGCTGCCCCACGCGCCGATAATGTATAGCATTGGCACGAGCGAAAACTCCCAAAAAAAGTAAAAAAGTATCGCGTCCAGCGCGGCGAACACGCCGATCATCGTCATCTCAAGCAACAGGATCGAAGCGATAAGATTTTTCAGCCGCTCCACGTTTCCAAGCGCGATCAGAGCGATCAGCGTGATAAAAGCGCTAAGGACGATTAAAAACAGCGAAAATCCGTCAATGCCGACCTTATAACTAATGCCTAGCGATTCTATAACGGGCGTAGCGTAAACAAACTGCATACCCAAATTATCGACCGTGAATTTTTGGTCGTAATCGAACAGATACCAAAGATAAAGCGACAGCGCAAACTCAATCGCGGCAATCGCCAATCCGTAAACTCTAGCGCGATCTTTAGGGATCGCAAAACAAACGATCGCGCCTAGCAGCGGAAAAAATACTAAAATCGATAATAAATAAGAGGACATTACGCTCCTTTCACAGATTGCAAAACGCCGAAATTCGCCGCCGCCAACGCTATAAGCGCGATTGCGAGCAACGCGACAAGCCCAGCCGTCATCAATCTAAGCATATGCGACAGATTGCCGCTTTGCGTTTTTCTAAGCCGAACGCTCGAAGCCAAAACGATTTTCGCGATCAGATCGACTACGAAATCCACGATCTTTTGATCGATCTTGCGCCATAGAAAATCGGAAACCGCGATGTACGGCGCGATGATCGTTTTTTTGTACAGCGCGGGGATATACCATTCGCGGCTTAAAAATTTATAAATAAAAGCGTTTTGCCAATTTGCGCTAAAGCCGCCTTTTGCGTATTTCCAAACGGCAAACGCTATGCTTAAAATAACCAGCGCCATCGTGCCGCCGATAAGCGCGTACTCGATCGCGTGTTCTATATGCGGCGCGTCGATCTTTAGCGCCGCCGAAACAAGATCTTTATAAAAAGGCTCGAAAAGACCGGCGACGATAGCAAGCAACGCCAAAGGCGACATAGCGAGTAGCATAAATTTAGGCGCTTCGTGCGGGTGAATATGCAGTTTTTCGTAGTTTGCCTCTTTGCCGAAAAATACGCGCATAACGACGCGAAAACTATAAAACGCCGTCATAGCCGCCGTGATTAACAGCGTCGCCCAGATAACGTAATGCGCGCTCCCAAACGCGACTTCCAATATCTTGTCTTTGGAGAAAAATCCCGCGAACGGATAAATGCCCGCAAGCGCGATCGAGGCGATTGTCATCATGATTGCGGTCGGCTTCATCGCCGCGTATAATTTACCCATTTTGCCAATGTGCAATTCGTCGTGCATGGCGTGCATAACGTTGCCCGCGCCCAAAAACAACAGCGCTTTGAAAAAGGCGTGCGTCGTTAGGTGAAAAAGCGCGACCCAATAGTAGCCAAGCCCCGCCGCGACAAACATATAGCCAAGTTGCGAAAGCGTCGAATAGGCGATGATTCGCTTCAGATCGGTCGCCACAAGCGCCATTGACGCGGCGAAAAACGCCACAAACGCGCCAAGCGAGGCGATAAACGCGCCGATCTCGCCGACCATGCTATAGAGCGGATTGGCGCGCACCAGCAGATAAACGCCCGCCGTAACCATTGTCGCCGCGTGAATCAGCGCCGAAACGGGCGTGGGACCTTCCATAGCGTTTGCCAGCCACGTATGCAGAGGAAACTGCGCGGATTTGCCCATCGCGCCGATAAAGAGCAAAATCGCGATCCAGACCAAATAGCCGCGTTCCACAAAGCGAAGCGCGGCGAAAACTTCGTCGTAGCGAAGCGAGCCGACGAGCCAATAGATCAAAAAAATGCCGAGCAACATGCCAAGATCGGCTATTCGGTTCATGATAAACGCTTCGTTTGCCGCCCACGACGCAAACGGCTTGTGATACCAAAAGCCAATCAGCAGATAGGAGCATAGCCCCACCCCTTCCCAGCCAATAAACAAGCCCAAAAAGTTATCGCTCATCACCAAAACCATCATCGAAAAAACGAAGGCGCTTAGATAGCTAAAGAAACGGTTAAAGCTCTTATCATGCGCCATATAGCCGATCGAATAGATATGAACGACGGTTGAAACGATCGTAACGACGCACATCATCACGACGCTAATCTGATCGGCTACGAAGCCAAATTGCAGATTCAGCCGCCCTGAGACGATCCAGTCAAACAGCGCGACATTGACCTTTGCGCCTTCCGTAAAAATAAAGTACAGCAGACTCGACGACGCGGCTAACGACAGAGCCAACAAAGCGGTCGGCACAAGTCCCGCTACGATCTTTTTTTCTTTCGCGCCAAAAAACAGACCCGCAAAAAGCGAGCCGATTAGCGGCGAAAATAACGCGATTAGCAGTAACGCTTCCATATTGATCCTTACCCGTTCATATTCTTGATAACGTTCAGATCCAAAGTACCTTTGCGCTTATAAAGCAAAATCAACAGCCCCAGCCCCACGGCGACTTCCGCCGCGGCGATCGCTATGATGAAAAAGGCGAATATCTGCCCCTCGATCGTTCCCGTATAACGCGAGATCGCGACCAATCCGACATTGACGCTGTTTAGCAAAATCTCGGTGGCAAAAAAGAGCGTCAGCAGATTTTGGCGGCGCATAACGCCGATAAGCCCGATCGCGAATAAAATCGCGCTTAAAACGATATAGTGGGTTAGCGTGATCATTTTTTGCGCTCCTCTTCTTGCGAATATTCCATTTTTTTGCTTGCGAGTACGATCCCCGCGATCATCGCGGTTAATAGCAGTAATCCCGACAGCTCAAACGGCAGAATATATGTCGTAAATAGCTCAACGCCGATCGTTTGTATATTGTCGCCCTCGCTTAGCGTCGTCTCGGCGCTTTGCGAGATCGCAAGCGCGGGCGCGGCAACCATAGCGACGACGATCGCGGCGCTCGCAAACGCCAGAAACAATATCAGTTTTTGCGATCCGATCGTCTCGTTAAGCGGTTGCGTGGAATCGAAAAACATCATACCGAAAGCGTATAGCGCCATTACCGCGCCCGTATATACCACAATCTGAACGACGCCCATAAAATCCGCATCCAGCATAAAGAAAAACGCGCCGATAAAGATCATGCCCGCCGCAAGCGCCGCAAAAGCGTAGATCGCCCGATTTGCCGTTACGACAATCGTAAAACACGCAATCGTTAGCGCCGCGAAAAAATAAAACGCTATCGCCTCGAACATTTCGCCTCCTAATACGCTAACGGCGTTTTTTTCAGAGTGCTATCGGCGTTAGGGCTGATCGCGCCGAAACCCTCGAACTCTTTTTGCAGTTTAACCGCCTCTTTTTGCGAAAGCATATCGTTTTTGACGGAAAAGTGCGCCCTTTGCTCGCTCGCGTTTTCAAAGCGATCGCCATGCACAATCGCAAGCTCCGGACAAACCTCCGCGCACAAGCCGCAATAAATGCAGCGCCCGAAGTTGATCGTATAGTCAAAAACCTTTTTGCGTCCGTCCTCGCCTAAACCCGTATCCATTCTAATACATTTGGCGGGGCAGATTTTTTCGCACAAACCGCAACCGATACAACGCTCCGCGCCGCTTTCAAACAGCCTAAGCAGCTTATGAATGGCGCGATAACGTTTGGACAGCGGCAATCTTTCCAGCGGATAAACGGTCGTATGCGTCGGATCTTTTACGAAAACCTTAAACACAATCAACAAGCCCTTAAGCAGCTCCAAACCCAAACTGCGCCGAACGACCCGCTTGAATTTTTGCCAACCCGTTTGCGGATACGGCGCTAAAGCAATATCAAAATAACCCTGTTTCATTGACGCTCCTTATAATAAAATAACCGCGGCGGTAATCAAGATATTAACGACGGCAAGCGGCATTAACGCCTTCCAGCACAGCCACATTAGTTGATCGGGACGGATATGAGGCCACGCGCCGCGAACGAGAATGAAAAAGAAAAAGAAAAACGCGACTTTCAAAAGTAGCGCGATCGCGCCAGGTACGATATAAAAGTCGTTGTAACCGCCAAGAAAAATCAGCGAAATCAAAAAGCTAATCGTGAACATATTGGCGTACTCGCCGATTGCGAACAAGCCCCAGTGAATGCCCGAATACTCCGTCGCGTAACCCACGACCACTTCCGCTTCGTGTTCCATTAAATCAAACGGCGTGCGGTTTGTCTCCGCGAAGCCCGCCATCATAAAGAGCGCGAAGGCAAGCGGCTGTTTGAAGATCATCCAATCGAGCAAGCCGCCCGCCTGATAGTCGTTTAGCTCTATTAGCGAAAGCGATCCGACCAGCAAAATCGGGCTTAACAACGCAAGACCGCTAACCACCTCGTAGCTAATCAACTGAATCGCCGTGCGCGCGCCGCCGATAAGCGAGTATTTATTGACCGAAGCAATCCCGCCAAGTAGCGGACCGTATAACCCGCTTGCCATTACGCCCAGCACGAAAAGTACGCCAACGTTTATATCCGCGACGATCGGCTTGATCGTATGCCCAAACAGCTCAAACTGCGGCGCGAACGGAATCGCGCTCATAGCGATAAACGCGGTGGAAGCGGTGATGATCGGCGCGATAAAAAAGATCGGCTTAATAGCGCGGGCAGGGACGATGTTTTCTTTCGTAAACATTTTGATCCCGTCCGCCACAATCTGCAACAATCCCAGCGGTCCTACGTGCATAGGACCTTTGCGTCGCTGCATAAACGCCAGCAACCGCCGCTCGAAATACGTGCCGTATCCCGCCAGCGCCGAAAATACCAGCACGATCAAAATCGCTTTAACTATCGTCGCGATAATTGAAAATAGATCGTCCATCGTTATCCTTTTGCGATACTCGCCGATTTGAAGCGCCAGCCGTTAAACGCGCCCGCGCCGTCCGCTATAAAGGCAAATTCGCCTTGAATATATTTGTCTTGCTCGACTTCAATCTCCAAACGAACGCCGTCGATCGTAACCTTCGCCTTCTTGCCGCTTTTTAACCCAAAGCGCTCCAAAAACGCCGCGCTCGCCAATAGTTTATCGGCGCGACGCTCGTCGATCGCGCGCGCGAGATAGACGATTGCGCCTTTTATCGGCGCGACTTTCACGGGCGCTTCAAGCGCGTCGGTCGATTTAACTTCCTTTGATTCAAGCAGAAAACCGCGCCGCTCCTCGCCGTTTGCGCCAAACTCGTTTTCTAGCGAATCAAACGACGCGCCAAGCTGGGCAGTCAAATCCGCCGTTCTTTCTATCGCCTCGTCGTCTGGCGCAATCGCGTTGTACAGATGAGCCAGCGCGTAGCCGTCGTAACCTAGCGCGGGATAGATCGGCGCGACGCGCCTGTCGATATTTACGATCGTGCCTTCTTGCTGCAACAAAGAGGGCATATCCAGCGCGTTTTCGCCCGTCGCGCCGCTCGCGCTCAAAACAAAGTCGCCTTCTGCGTTGTAGCCAATCGCGTAACCTTCCGCGCTTTCGTCGAGATCGGCGTTAAGCGCGGCGCTTAGATCGGAGGTAAATCGCGGAACGAGTAGAACCTTGAAAGGCGAGTATTTTTCCAGCGCTCCTAGCATTCGCGCCAGATTTTCCCAGCGCGGGTGATCAAACAGATCGCCGCCGCCGATCAGCGTCCAGCCGCTTTTGTTTTCGGCTAGTTTGTCGATCTGCTCTAGTTCCGCTTCGCTAAATACAAATCCGTCAATCGCGGCTTTTAGCTTTTTTGGCAGGCGATCGGCAAAGCGGTTTAATATCTTGGCTAAAACCGCCTCCTCTTCGCCGATCTCGCTACGCATAACCAGCATATTTTTGTGCATCGTATCGACGATCGTATCGCCAATCGGATGAAAGTCGATCGCCGCGCCTTTTTTGACGACAAGCGCGTTGTTGATCGCGGCGCGAAGTTGCGGACTGTCGTTTGAAAGGCGCGCGCCGATCGAGACGATAAAATCGCCAATCGTAGCCGTTGATCCGTCGTAAAGCGTTTTTCCGCGAGAGGCGCTAAACGCCTTGATAAATCGTGAAAGCGCGTACGCCGAATCGTTGATTAGCTTCAGCCCCAAACGTTTTTTTAGTCTGTTTAGGATTAAAATCTCCTCGTTGGTGATCGCGGAACTAAAGCGGATCGCTTTCGCCTTTTTCAGCGCCGAAACCGCCCGCTCAAACGCCGCCGCGTCTTTTTTGACGTTTCTGGCGCGCGCGTCGAAGCCAAAGCGTCCCGCGCCGCATAAGCTCTGGAAATGAAAGTCGTTTGTAACGCGGTAGATCGTCTCGCTTGGATCGTCTATGCCGCCTTGTTTGACTTCGTAGATCAGATGACACGCGCTAGGACAGCAAACGCACGACGACGGTACGCGCTTTAGCTCCCAAGCGTTGCTTTTGTACTGAAAATCGCTTGTCGTCATTGCGCCCGTCGGACAGACCGCCGCGCATTCGCCGCACTCCGTGCAATTATCGCCTTTTGGCGATTTGGCGATTAGCGATTTGTTCATTCTGTTCCAAATCGTATAAGCGTCTTTGGACATGGATTCTTTGTATTTTTCGTCGATTGCGTCGCCTCCGCGCGGAGTAGTCGCCAAAGCCGCCACGCCAACCATATCTTTGCAGACGGTAACGCACCTCTCGCACGCTATGCAAAGCGCGGGATCGTAACGCAAGCGTCCCCAATCGAGCGGCTTTTTGTCCGTGTCTTTGATCGCGTAGCGTTGCGATCCAACCTCTTGAAACAGCGCGTTGTCCTGCAATTCGCACTCGCCCGATTTGTCGCACACGCCGCATTGAAGCGGGTGATTGATTGCGTAAACTTCCATAATGGCGCGGCGATCGGCTTTTAGATCGTCGCCGTTTGTCTTGACGACCATGCCCTCTTTGACTTTCGCGTTGCACGAATAGGCGCGTTTGCCGTCGGCGTCGACCATGCAAAGCCTACACGCCAGCGTCGGCGAACAGCGCGTCAAGCAGCAGATCGCGGGAATGTATATATTGTTTGCGCGCGCGGCGGCGAGAATCGTCTCGCCCTCTTTTGCGCGTACCGTCCGATCGTCGATCGTCAGCGTTACAACCGATTCATCCGCCATTTAACTCGTCCTTTCGCGGATTAACCGCCTCGTAAGGGTACTTAATTCTCGTTTGAATTTTCGGCAAATCAAAGACCTCCAGCTTTGCTATTACGCCCTTCATCTTTGGCGACACGATAAATTTTCTTGCTATAACGCCTAATTTCGTCTTAATCTTAACATTATCGCCATTTTTTAAGCCGTTGGCGAGCGCGAATTGTTTTGATCCTATCATCTCGCCCTCTTGCTTAAACGGATTATAAACCGCGTCGTATCGCGCCATAGAGCCGCTAAACTCCTCGATTGGCGCAATCGGCGAGGGCGCGAAAACGGATATTTCGGTTTTTGGATTGTCGATCGCGTAAGGCGTTAGATCGTCGAAAGCCACGTCGTTAAACGGCAGGCGGGCGCACGCGTCGATTGTCCATTTGATTTGCGATCCGCGCTCCTTAGCCAGCTTGCCCGCGCTTACGCCATCGCAAGCAATCGCGGCGTTTAACGGCTTGATAACGCGATCGATCGTAACGACCGTCCCTTCCTTCGCCTCGTTTGGCGCGGCGGGAAAATCGCTTTCGTCGCCCTCGCCGCTATGAATATCAGCCGTCAGCGCGATTCCAAGCGCGTTTGGCGTCGGCGGAATCATCAAAATATCAAAGCCTTTTGCGCGAAGCAAGCCGATCATCGCGGCGATATTCTCCGCCTTTGGACACGAATAGATTTCGCCGCCTAGCGCGATTAGCGTTTTTTTGCCGATTGCGATCGATTCTAGCTCCTCTTCGCCAACGCCCGAAGCGGCGCTTAACGCGCCAACGTCGAGATCTTCAATCCAGCGCTTCAACTCGCCTTCGGGGTTTTTGATCAAAGTTTTCAGCAGTAGGGCAAACGCGCCCTCTTCAGCAAGCGTTTCGTAGCGGATAAAGCGCGTCGCGGCTTTGGCGATTGTCTCGTTTTCAAACGGCGCAAAGGCGACGACCTCCGCGCCGCCAATCGTCGCCGCTCTGATAATCGCCGATTTGATCGAGGCGCATTCGCCGCCAATCGCGGGAGCAAACAGCAAGATCGTATCGCTAACGGCAATATCGGCTACGCTCGCGTTGTAGAGCGTTTCGCCGCTCGCTTTGGCGTACGCGGACAAAAACGTCTGAAAGTCGGCTATCGCGTTATTGACGAGTTTATATCCCATTTCGTCTAGCAAAAAGATCTCTTCGTTTGTTTCGTCGCCGTTTACGCGAATCGTTTTGGCGTTTTTGTCAAAGGCGGTCGCTCCCCGCGATTGTTTGAAGCCAAAGCGCCCAAGCGCGCACAAAAAGCCGTTTTCAACGTCGGCGCTAACGCGCTTAATTTCGCCGCGCTTCGTCTCGACGACGACGTCGCAACCGCTAGAGCAATACAGGCAAACCGAAGGCGTTTTGGTCAGTTCCCAAGCGTTTGCGCGGTATTTGAAATCTTTCGTAACAATCGCGCCTACGGGACAAACCGCCGCGCACTCGCCGCAGTTTGAGCAAGCGAGGCTATCGAAGGCGATTTTGGATTTGTAGCCGCCCGTCTCGATTGAAAGCGCCGCGTCTCCTACGATCTCGTTGCATGTTCTAACGCACCGCTCGCATAGCACGCACAGCGCGGGATCGTAAGTTAACGCGTTCCAATCCTCCATAATTCGCGGCTGCTCTTTGGCGCTGAAAACCTGCTCGCGCAAACCAAACTCCAACGCCTTATCCTGCAATTCGCAATCGCCAGATTTGTCGCACACGCCGCATTGAAGCGGGTGATTTACGCACATCATCTGCATAATCTGCCTGCGCGTTTCAAAAAGCGCCGCGCTGTTTGTCGTTACCTTCAAGCCCTCTTTCACAAGCGTTTGGCACGAGGCGACGGCGCCGCAAACGCCCTCGATCTCGACGACGCACAATCTACACGATCCAGCCGCCGAAACCTTGCTTAAAAAGCAAAGCGTCGGGATATATAGCCCCGCGTTTCTCGCCGCCTGCAAGATCGTCTCGTTTTCGCGGGCGCTAACGGCGCGGTTGTCGATTGTGAGATTAACCATTTAACGCCGCCAAAGCGATATAGTAACAGCGCATACAGCGATCGGCTTCCGCAAAAGCCGCCTTGCGACTTAAACCGAAATTCACCTCGTCGCAGTTTGTTTTTCTGATTTCGGCGGGCAGCTTTTGCGACGCGGCTCTAGCGAAGCCGCCTAGATAGCCCGAAGGTTTTTCGTCTTTGTCAAACACGCGAAAGGCGCGCAACAGATCTTCCATTGCCTCGTCGTCGTTTCGCCTGATTTCGCCCGTTTTGAGATAGTTTAGCATTACGCTCGCGGCGCGGCGCGCTTGTCCCACGGCATTTACGATAGTCATCGGACCGTATTCGCAATCGCCCGCCGAAAATACGCCGCGTCTGCTTGTGGCAAAGGTTTTGCCATCCGTTCTGATCGTCCCCCAGCTTGTTAGATCGATATTCCACTCTTTTGGCAGAAGACTAAGATCCGGCTCCTGACTGACGGCGGGAATCACGTAATCGCACTCCAGCTCGAAATCCTGCCCTTCCAGCTTGGTCAATTGCGGGCGCGATCCGTCGGCGCTTTCAAGCATTTTGAAGCGGTTGCACACGACCTTTTTGATCGCGCCGTTTTCGCTAACGATCTTGGCGATAGCGGCGCGGAAGATAAACTCCACGCCCTCCTCTTTTGCCTCATGGTACTCCTCTTCGCTCGTGTTTTGAACGATCACCCGCTCGCTTCGGCGATAGAGCATTACGACGCGCTTCGCGCCCGCTCGAACGGCGCAGCGCACAACGTCCATAGAGGTAAAGCCGCCGCCGACGCATACGACCGTTTTGCCCGTGAAATCGACGGGCGATCCGATTGCGAATTTCTCCCACAGATTCACTTGATCAAGAAAGTCGATCGCGCTCCAGTAACCCTTTAGCGATTCGTCCTCGTTTTCGCAATGCAGCTTTTTGGATAGTCTCGCGCCGAAACTAAGCAAGATCGCGTCATGCGTTTTTTCAAGCTCGATTAGTTTCGCGGCGTCAATCGGCGAATTGAGATGAATTCTCGCGCCGCTTGAAGCGGCAAAGTTAATGTCGCTTAGGTATTTGGCTTTTGGCATGCGATATTCCGGCACGCCCACCATAACCTCGCCGCCCGCTACGGGCAACGCCTCGAAAATATCGCACTCCACGCCGCTTAATCCAAGATAATATCCCGCCGTGAGTCCTGCCGGCCCCGCGCCCACGATCGCTACTTTTTTGCCGATTGGCGCTTGCTTCGCGGCGGCGCGATTGGCGCTTTGGGCGCGTTTGTCGTCGTAATCCGCGCCGATTCGTTTTAGCTCCATAATGCTGATTGGCTCGTCGAAACGGCTTCGGCGGCAACTATCCTCGCAAGGATGCGGACAGACGCGGGAACATACGTGAGCAAGCGGCATCGCCTTGCGCGTTTCCTCGACGCTTTTTTGCGGAAGGCGATCTTTAAGCGCCTCGATATACGACGGAATATCCACGCGATCGGGACACGCGTCGGAACACGGCGCGGTGATCTTGACGGCGACGTTTAGATCGCGATCGTACTCCGCGCTTTTTCTGCGCGACGTTACGCAATCGTTAAAGGTTTTCGGAAAGTACTCTAATAGTTGCAAGATCGCCTTTGGCGTGGTGCGCCCGATCTCGCATTTGGAGCTTGATTGCATAAGCAAACAGGCGGATTTAAGCCGCTTTATATCGTCCTCTTCGCCTTCGCCTCTTGCGATCTTATCAAGCAGATCGTAGAGTATTCGCCCGCCCGTTCGCCCTGGAACGCACCGTCCGCACGCTTGCGAATAGTTTTGGTATTGTAGCGCGTAATCGCAAGCAAGTCGCGCCACGTCCAAACCGTCGTCAAAGATCGCCACGCCGTCCCAGCCGATAAATGCGCGAATTGAGCGGCGATCGTCAAAGACGTTCGGCAGTTTCAACGCGGTAGCGACATATTCGTCGCTTGGTTTGCCGCGATTATCGACGATCGCGCCGCGCCAAGCGCTAAACCACGGCTTAATCATCTATCAAACGCTTCTTTTTCGCATGGAGATCGTCCAATCGACCTCGTTGTATTTAAGCGAATTAAGCAATTCGTAATTTAGCTCCTTGATCGCGTCCGCGCTTCTTTGGACGATAGAAAAATCCGTCGCCTCGAAGATGAAAATCGCCGCTTCGCTCTCCGCTAATTCGCCGTCGATAATAGCCAACATTCTGTCGATCGCCTCGTCTTTTAACTCGCGCAAATCAAATCGTTTCATAATCGCCCGCCTTACCTGTCGATTTCGCCGAAAATAACGTTCGCGTTGCCGATGATCGCCACTACGTCGGCAAGCTGACATCCAACTAGCAAATCTTCCAAAAGCCCGCAATGAAAAAAGCTAGGACCGCGCACTTTAACGCGGCGCGGATACGGTTCGCCCTCGCTCGCTATATAAAAGCCAAGCTCGCCTTTTGGCGATTCGGTGGCGACGTAAACCTCGCCTTTTGGCGGGCGCATGCCCTGCGTAACCAGCGCGAAATGTTGCATAAGCGAATAGTTTTGCGTCATCAACTGCTCTTTGGGCGCGCTGATATATTCGGGCGCGTCCGCCATAAGCTCCGGCGGCGTGTCCGCGTAGATTTTTAGCGCCTGACGAATTAGCTTGATCGACTGCCAAATCTCCTCGATGTACAAACGGTAACGCGCATAACAATCGCCAACGTCCGATACGGGAACTTCAAATTCGACCTCTTTATACAGCTCGTACGGCTGCTCTTTGCGAATGTCCCAAGCCACGCCGCTGCCGCGCAACATTACGCCGCTAAGTCCCCAGCTCATGGCAAGCTCTCTACTGATAACGCCGATGTTTTCAAGCCGCATTCGCCATATTCTGTTTTCTTTCAGCAGTCCGTCGTACATTTCGATCTGTTTAGGCAGATGATCCAAAAACGCCTCGCACTGCTTGATCCACTCCGCCGTAATGTCCAGCGGAACGCCGCCGATTCGTATGGAGTTATGCGTAAGCCTCGCGCCGCAATACTCCTCAAAAAGATCAAGCGCGTATTCGCGTTCTCTAAAAGGATAGAGCATCATGCTCATCGCCCCGACGTCCAGCGCATGCGTCGAAAGAAAAAATAGATGTGAGCATATTCTGCTAAGTTCGGCAAGCGCAAGTCTGATCGCTTGAGCGCGGCGCGGCGCTTCAATGCCAAGCAGCGTTTCCGCCGCAAGCGCGAAGCCGTAGTTATTGGAAGTGGCGTTGATGTAATCCATGCGATCGGTCGTGGGCAGAAACTCGTTGTAGATCATATTTTCCGCCATTTTCTCCACGCCGCGATGAAGAAAGCCGATATTTGGACGCGCCTTTTTCACCTGTTCGCCCTCAAGCTCCAAGATCAGATTCATCTGACCGTGCGCCGAAGGGTGTTGCGGACCGAAGTTTAATATCATCGTGTTGTCGTCGCGCTCGAAGGCGATATTTTCATAAAAAGGCTGTAAGCGATTGGGCAGTTGCGTCGTCATTATTTCCTCTTGTCCAGAACTTTTTGCTTTTGCGGATCGAAATCGTCGTAGAGAATCGGCGTTCGTTTTTCCACGTATTTGATCGGCGTAATCTCGTCTTTTGGCGCTTCGCCAAAGCCAACTTCGTAGCCCAGCCTCGAGAAGTTGCGCGTATCGTCCCGATCGACTCTAGCCGAATCGCGGTTTTCCTCGCCGATTTTGTCCCTAAACTCTTTGCCGTAAATTTTATCGACCTCGTACCATTTGGCAAACTCGTCGCCCTGAAGCGGATAAGAGCGCAAAAGCGGATGCCCATGCCAATCGTCGGGCATAAGAATGCGGCTTAAATGCGGGTGATTGTCGAATATGATTCCAAACATATCGTAGCATTCGCGCTCCGACCAGTTAGCCGATCGCCAAATATCCGCGACGCTCTCGATCGTCTGTTTTTCCTTAACGACGACTTTAAGGCGCAAACGGCGGTTTTTCTCCACGCTTAACAGCTCGTAAAACACTTCGAATTCGCCGCGAGTCGCCAGATAATCGACCGCGCTCAACTCCATAAGTTGCTCGTAGCCAAACGATTTCAGCGCCTTCAAAGCCTCTTTGCTTTTCTTTGCGTCAACATATACGATCGCCTCGTTACGCATAAAAAAGCTCGTTGTTTCGCCTACGACGGCGCTTAAACGCTCAATATCCGTTTTGACGATCTCGTCGGTTATCGGCTCTTTGGCGATCTCTTTGGGAACGTAGAAGCGATCGGTGTGATAGGCTTTCTTCTGAACGTCGCCTTTTGGAGCGTATGGTCTAAACATTACACAAACCTTTTGGCGCTAATTTTGCGGTTCATCGGCTCGCTTCTGATCTTGCGCTGAAGCATCATCGCGGCGTATATTAAGGTATCGGGGCGCGGGGCGCAACCGGGCAGATAAATATCAACGGGAATAATCCGATCGACGCCTTGAACCGTCGAATAGGTGTTAAACAGCCCGCCCGTATTGGCGCAACTGCCCATTGAAATCACCCATTTCGGCTCCGCCATCTGATCGTACAAACGGCGTACAAACGGCGCGTGCTTCTTGCTCACCGTCCCCGCGATACACATCACCTCCGCCTGACGCGGCGAGGCGCGAAAGATCGTCCCAAGCCTGTCGAAGTCAAAACGACCGCCGCCCGAAGCCATCATCTCGATCGCGCAACAAGCCAAGCCGTAGGTCAAAAACCACAGCGAATTGCTTCGCCCCCAATTCACCAGCTTATCGACCGTCGTCAGCGCGATCGGCAGTCCGCCGCTTGAAAGATAGTCTATTTGATGCTTTGCCAATTCAACGCTCCTTTTTTCCATTCGTAAAGAAATCCGATCGCCAAAATCCCCAAAAATACCAGCATTCCGCCAAAGGCTAACGCGCCGTTGCCGCTTGCTATCAGGCTTTTATAAGCCGCCGCCCACGGAAACATAAAGATGATCTCCACGTCGAAGAGAATAAACAGCAGCGCGTAGAGAAAAAACTGCGCGCTTATGCGGTTTGGCTGAAGCGAGGTTTCGGGACCGCACTCGTACGTGGAAAGTTTCAGCTTCAGATCGTCTCGCAGCGATCGGGCGTTAAACAGCCGTTTGGACAGCCAAACCGTCGCCGAAAACGCCCCAAAAGTGAGGACTAAGAGAAAAAACGCGCCAAAATAGGACTCCA
>JAISMA010000087.1 GCA_031276985.1 Helicobacteraceae bacterium
ATGCCGTCCAATCTTTTTTGCGAGAATTTCTCTTCAATCAAACTCCAATCTTCAATGATAAACTCAAGTTCAAATCCCGCTTTAGCGCCCGCCTCTTTTATCTTTTCATAGTCCAAGCCTCGCAAAATCCTGTCCGCGTCATAATATTGATACGGCGGAAAAGGGTCAGCTCCGATTTTTAAGCCTCTCATGCAAATCTCCTTGTAGTGTTTTGAGAATGATAAAGCGTTTGCGCGAAAATGTCAAGAGCGCATTGCTTTTATTTATTTAGTTCCAAATGCAAAATCGGATATGGTTTGACTTCCATATCGGTTTTCGAACGCGCTTTTAACGTAAAACCCATATTGCAGTAAAACAAATTAATAATTCCAATAGAAGCTACAATTAAAAAGTGGTTATTTATAGGTATACACAATACGAACATTGGAAAAAGCATAAAAGCATATGTTCAAACAAAAACACATTCTATAATCCGCGAAAATCAGACAATTAACGGCGCGTCAATATCAAACGAAGGTTTAGCGCCTATATGTTCTACTTTGCGTTTGTAGTTTGCGCCGAGATAGTAATAACGCAGGCTGTCGCTTTTGCGATCGATAACGTTTTCAAGCGTATTTTTCAGTTTAACCCAATCGGCGGGGTCGATCGCGCATTCAAATAGTGAAAATTGTACGCGTTGCCCGTAATTAACGCAGGCTTTTGCGACTTTGCGAAGCCGTTTCGCGCCGCCTTGCGTTGAAGAGGCTACGTCGTAAGCGACTAAAACCATCATGCCTATCTCCAGAAAAACGGCGGATAACCGTCTATATCGCCTCTGATATGGCGAGCCAGCAAATTTGAGGAAAGCAAACAGTAATTTGGCTTAAACGTCAAGCCTAAGAGAATTTTGTATCTGTCGCCCCGACTCGTAAAGCAAAGTCGGAGGCGCAACATTACACAAAACAGCGTTTCAATCCGCGTATTTGGCAATACGACATTTGGCGGCATAGCCGTCGCGGTATTGTACGCCTAATATGGTGAAACTCAAAGCGCTAGACGTCAATTGGCGGGGGGCGACGCGGCAAGGGCAAGGGCAAGGGCGACGGCGATCGCATAACCTTTTTCGTGCGTAATCGACGTCGATAATCTATCGATTCCAAAGCGTTTGGCGGCGCGAGGGCTTAAAACGGCGATCGGCGCGCCCTCTTCGCTTTTTATAATCGTTATATCGTGGAAATTTAGCTTTGCGCCAATACCCGCGCCAAGCGCTTTTGAGACCGCTTCTTTCGCCGCCCATAACCCCGCTACGCTTTCGATCTTAGCGCCAAAAACTCCAATCTCTTCGTCGCTCATAAAACGACGCAAAGCGCGATCGCCAAAGCGCTCTTTCAAAGCGGTAATTCTTGCGATCTCGACCATATCGATTCCAATCATCTACGCATCCGCCAACTTCGTCGCTAAAATGCGACAATCATTGAATAACAAAACTTGTGAAATAAACGCTTTTGATCTGCCCGTCGATCAAATATCTATTAACGTTATTTTTTATCTCCTCGCGCAATCGCTCTTTGCCGCTTTCGGTCGAAATCTCGTCAAATCGTTTACTTGAAAGCTGACGAATAATCGCGTCGCGGATAAGCGGCATTTTGTTTTCCACTTCCGCGCCCGCGTTTTTGTGCGTAAGCTCCAAACTGACGCTTGTTTTGAGATAGCGTCTGCCGTCGGCGCTGAGCAGATTAACGATAAACTGATCCAAATCCACCATAGGTCCCAGCATAGGCTCGACGCTTGTCGTCGCTTTAGAGCCGCTGATCTGTTGCGGTTGAACGCTTTCGCCGCTTGATCCCAGCAGCAAAACGAGTACTAAAATAAGCGCAATCAAAAAGAGCGCGACTCCGCCCGCGACAATCAACAGCGCGGGACTTTTCTTTTTGGGTTCTTCTTTTTCGTCTTCGGGCTTTACGTTTGCCATTTATAGCTCCTTGCTTGTGTTACAATACGAGTAAATCGGCAATTTTAGCTTAGCCAAGCATAAGAGTTCAGATGTTTGAAGCGTTTTTGTTTCGTTTAGGGCAACCGTTTTGCGCGTTTGCTGAATTTAGCGCCAAAATCGGCGCGTTTTTCATCTTTCAGGCGCGGTTTTTCCCTCTGCTGTTTTCGCGTCCGTTTCGCGGCGCGCTTTTACTGAAACAGCTTGAGGCGATCGGCGCGAACAGCCTTTTGGTCGTCGTTATGACCGCCGTTTTCACCGGAATGGTGATGGCGATCCAGCTTTACGGCGCGTTTCATCAATTCGGCGCGGAATCGATGATGGGATACGCGATCTTTTTGGCGATTGGACGCGAGCTTGGTCCGGTTTTTACGGCGCTTATGCTTATTAGTCGCGCCGCGAGCGCTATGGCGGCGGAGCTTGGCACAATGCGCGTTACGGAACAGATCGACGCGATCGAGGCGCTATCCGTCAATTCAAAAGCCTATCTTCTAACGCCGCGCATTTTGGCGACGACAATCGCCGCGCCGCTTCTGATCGCCGTTTTTGATTTCGTGGCGAACGTCGGATCGTATCTTTTGGCGGTGGAACTTGGCGTAAACAAGCACGCTTATATGCGTACGATTGTCTCTTTCGCGCATTTGAGCGATTTCTTGCAAGGGTGCGTCAAAGGCGTGGTTTTCGGCTATCTAATCAGCGCGATCGCGACTTACGTCGGCTTCAACGCCAAAGGCGGCGCCAAAGGCGTGGGAATCGCCACGACTCAGGCGGTTGTCAGCGCAAGCGTCGCGCTGTTTTTGGCGAACTATTTTCTATCGTCGCTTTTTCTGCTGCTCGATTGGTAGAGTTTAACCAGTTGCGCGATCTTGTTGTCGGCGCGAGAAGCTCGTCCCAGCGCGATCAAAAGTAGCAAAAACATCAATGCGATAAACGCTAAAAAGCCCAATATGAAGTATTCTACGTGCGCCTTTGTAATCGTCAGATATTGATCGAAAGGCAATCCCGCGCCCTTATCTGCGCGATCAAGCGCCTCTTTCACCTTTGTTTCCAGCGCGAAAACGCGATCGGCTAACGTATTGACGCGAAGCGTTAGCGTTTCGTCGGGCTTGACCGTTTCCACGACGGTTTGCTGCGTTGGAACTTGAGCGGCGGCGATCGCGGCTTCGAGTTTGTCTAAGCGTTCGTCTACGTCCGCGCTTGGTCGCTCCACGATCGTTTGAACGACTCCGCCGCTTTTTGGAATCGAGTTTGCTATTTTTTTCTGCGCGGCGGCAAGCGAAGCGTTTTCTTTGATCAACTTAGCCACATCGTTTTCGAGTTTTTTAACCCGATCGCCCGCAACATTGCGCGCGGCGGACGCTTCTTGAGCGTTCCTAAGCGCAATCAAATCGCCCTTTAGCTCCGCGATCTCTTTTTCAAGCCTTTCGATTCTCTCGCCAATCAGCGCCTCGCTTGAATAGTCAAAAATATAGTTGTCTTTAGCCGCGATCAAAACTACAAACGCCGCCAATATCAATATCGCCCTCAAACGCAACTCCTTCGCGCAATTTGCCGCAAATAAAGCAAACGGCGTTCCGTTGGTATAATAGCGCGATGAAAAAGATCGCGTTAGCCGTAATGCGTTTGCAACCGCTCCACAACGGACATAAGTTGCTTATCAACGCGATGTTGTCCGAATGCGCGATCGCGCTTGTCGCAATCGGCTCAATCGACAAAAACGACGATCGCAATCCGTTTAGCTTCGCCGACCGCAAAGCGATGATCGCGGCGCTATACGCGAACGAGCCGCGATTAAAGGTTTTTGGCGTACGCGACATTGGCGCGAAAACTAAGCGCGAATGGGCGGATTTCGTTTTAAGCGAAATACGGCGGCAAGAGTTGCCTAAACCCACTCATTATTACGCGGGCGATCGCGAAGACGGCGAATGGTTTTCGGACGTTTTGGCGCTTAGAATCGTCGATCGGTTAAAAGAGGGCGGCGGCGTGAGCGCGACGGAGCTTAGAGGCGCTTTTGCGGGCGAAATTGAAGCGCTTCCGATACCACGCGAAATCAAAGAATTTTTAAGGCGAAGGCGATGAGTTTTAGCGACTTTTTTAGCAATCTGTTTGGATCGCGAGAGCAGATCGAATTTTACGCCATGATTTTTGCGGCGCTAATCGTTTCTATCGAGCGCGAGCCAAGCGATACGCCAGATCGGATCAAAGCGGCGGCGGAAACGCTTTTCGACGCTAGAAAAGATCGCGAATTGTTTGCGGCGTTAACGCGCCGATATATAACCGATTGCGCGCAAAACGAAACGTCGTTAAATCGGCTTGTACGCAAGATTGCGCGGGTTAGCAAACTCTATCCTTCGCGGATAACGCATATGAAAGACGAAGCGATCGAAATCGCCAAAGCCGATAACGACGGCGTGCAAGATCGCGTGTTGGAGTTTATAGCGATCCTAAAAGCCGAAGCCTCGAAAACATAACGCGAATTCGCGTCGACAATTTTCGGTTAAAGCTGGAATTAGGCGATTGATCGCGTTAGATCGGGTATATCTTCGGCGGGAACGGGAGGCGAATATAAATATCCCTGCAACAACTCGCATTTAAGCCGCGTAAGATAATCTCTTTGAATATGCGTTTCCACGCCTTCGGCTACGATCTCCATAGAAAGCGAATGCGCCAAAAGCGCGATCGATCGCACGACGGCGCTCGCGTCGTTTTTCTCGCCTATATCCTGCACAAAACTTTTGTCGACTTTAAGTACGTCGACGGGATAACGCGCAAGATAACTAAACGACGAATAGCCCGTGCCAAAATCGTCGATCGCTATGCGTATGCCTTTTTTGCGAAGTTTTGAAAAAATTTCGATAGTTTTTTCGGAATTATCTGTCATAGACGATTCGGTTAGCTCAAGCTCCAAACATTTCGGGTCGATTTTCGTAGCTTTTATGATGTTAATGGCGTTTTCGACGAATTTCGGGCTTTTTAGCTGTCTTGGCGAAACGTTAACCGCGACGCGGCTAATAGCCACTCCGTCTTTTTGCCATTTCACAAGCTGTTCGCACGCCGTTTGCAAGCACCAAACGCCGATCGCGTCAATATAGCCGATATGTTCGGCGATCGGAATAAAACGATCGGGTTGCAACAATCCCATTGTCGGATGCCGCCAGCGCGCAAGCGCTTCCACGCCGTAAATGCGCCCGCTTTGGCTGTCGACTTGCGGCTGATAATAAAGGACGAGTTCGTTCCGTTCCACGGCGTGCCTAAGCGCCGTTTCAAGCTCAAATCGCGCCAGAAAATCCTCGTTGGCGCTGTTTTGGAAATACTGAAAGTTCGCGCGTCCCGCGTTTTTGGCGTTGTATAGCGCGACGTCGGCGTTTTTTAGCAAATCCGCCGCGTTGTTTGAGTCGCTAGGATAGATCGCGATACCCATGCTAGTGGAGCAAAACACCTCGCGCGAGTTAAGCTCAAACGATTTTTCAAAGGCTTCCAAAATGTTCCGCGCCACGCTTTCGATATAGGTTGTATCGTCGATTTCAGGCAGTAGCACGGCAAATTCGTCGCCGCCAAAACGACTTAACGTATCGCCCTCTCTCACAAGTTTTTTCAGCAAAGCGCCGACTTTTTTCAGTAGCGTATCGCCCGCGACGTGTCCTAGCGAATCGTTTACCGATTTGAAGCGATCTAAATCCAGATACATAACCGCCAGCATTTTATCGGCTCTGTGCGCTTGACGAATCGCGTTTTCCAAGCGATCGTTAAACAGCGCCCTGTTCGCCAAACCCGTAAGCGGATCGTAATAAGCTAGGCGATGAATATACTCTTCGGCTTGCTTGCGTTCGGATATGTCGTTAAACAGCGCGATATACTGCTCCGCCACGCCCGCCTTGTTTTTAACCGCCGTAATCGAAAGCCACTCCGGAAAAAGCTCGCCGTTTTTTCTGCGGTTGATAATCTCGCCAAACCACTTGCCGTCGTTTTTCAGCGCCGCCCACATAGCGCGATAGAACTCTTTTGAATGCTGTCCCGATCCCAAAATGCGTCCCGGCGTGAAACCAATCGCCTCCTCTTCCGAGTAGCCCGTGATCGCGGTGAACGCGGCGTTAACGGATCGAATGCGCCCGCGCGCGTCCGTAACCGTCATCGCTTCCGCGAGATTGTCGAATACTTTGGCGGCAAGCCTGAGCCGCGCTTCGGCTTCGTACTGCGTCGTAACGTCGCGGAAAGAGGCGACGTAGCCGACTCCGCCGTCGATCATAGGTAGAGGACCGCCTAGAAAAAACGCGGGATAGCGATCGCCGCCGATTTTTTTGAGCCACGCCTCGCCCATAAAGGGTTGACGTTTTTCAAACGCTTCGTCAAAAGCGGCGTTTTGCGTGTTGTCGACGAGGTTTAGCGCTTCGGTTTTGGTTTTGCCGAGCAGCTCCCGCGCCTCTTTGCCTATGAGCGTTTCGGCTTTGCCGTTGATAAACGTTAGCTCCGATTTGTCGTCGAAGCTCAAAATGCCTTCGCTTAAATGTTCGTTGATATTATGCAAAAGCCTATTGCTTTGCGCCAGCTCTTCGGCGGTTTGCTGCAGTCGCAAAATAATCGCGATCACGCTCATAATCATAATTAGCGAAAAGATCGTCATCAGTTTTCTGTATCCGTCCGCTCTTTCCAACGCCTCGCTTCGCGCCGCTAAATAGACGGCGTAAGCCTCGCTAAGATCATCGACAAACCCGTTAAGCGTCATATCCCGCATGGTTTGGCGCACGGGCGTATGATTTGCCAAAATCAATCTGCCGTGAACGGCGAGCAGTTGCGCGAGCGTTCCGTCCTCGCCGCGCCATTTTTTGCCCGCCTCTTCAAGCCGCTCAATCGCGCGCAAGGCAATATCGCGCCGCGCGTTTTGCTGATCGGATATATAAATAAGTACCGATTGCACGGCGGAGATGAAAATCGATCTGCGTTCGTAGGCGCGATTGTGGTTTGTAGCCTGCAGACGGTTGGAAACGTTTATAAAGTGATAAACGCTGTTGCCAAGCACGGAATTTTGGCGCTTAAAATCGTCGAGCAGGCGTTCTTTAATCGTCCATTTTTCGCGCGCGGGCTCAAGCGATTCTTTCACGCCGAGACGATCAAACTCTTCCTCTAGCCGATCGAGCGTCTCTTCAATGTTTAGCGACGCCCTTGTTAGCGAATCGTAATTAAACAACTGACGATAGCGCAGGCGCAACATGTCCAGATCGATTTCGGTATCCAGCGCGATCGCCTTGCGAACGTCCAACTCCGCGCGATTGCGATCCGCGCCGTCGATACTCTCGCTAAACAGATAAAGCGCCAGCAATATCGCTCCAAGCGCGCCCATCAATATCCAAGGAAATAAGAAGCGAAGCGTCAGCCTGAGCTTCATTGCAGATCTTCTCCGGTTAGCGCGCGCAAAAACAAAGCTATGTCTTGCGTATCTTCCGCGGGCAAAGCGACGCCTAATTGATACGCGCCCATTTTATCCACCGCCTCGTACAACGTTTCGGCGGAAGCGTCGTGAAAATACGGCGCGCTTAACGCGACGTTGCGTAGCGTCGGCACTTTGAAAACGTAGCGATCCTCTTCG
This sequence comes from Helicobacteraceae bacterium, assembly GCA_031276985.1. GTDB lineage: Bacteria > Campylobacterota > Campylobacteria > Campylobacterales > SZUA-545 > JAIRNH01. Next base: position 7,554 of record JAISMA010000087.1, read on the forward strand.
CGCCCCGTAACGTTATAACGTCCCAAATCCGCCTGTTCGACTTTGCGCGATCCGTCGTAATACTCTTTCGCCACGCCAAAACGCTGAAACAGATTGCCGCCAATCGCCTCGCCCTGATGACAAGCCGCGCAACCGTGCCGTACGAAAAGCTCATAGCCTCTCAACTCTTTTTCGTCGATCGCCGCGTTATCGCCAAGCAACCAGCGATCAAAACGCGAAGGCGTAATTAGCGATCGCTCAAACTCCACGATCGCGTCGATCGCGTCTTTTTCGTTTGGACGGCGTCCGTATATGTCGTTAAAGGCTTTAACCGTTTCGCGATCGGCGTTAAGTTTCGGCAAAATCTCCTCCCACGAGGTCGCCATTTCCAGCGGATTGGTTATGGGACCATTTACTTGTTCCGTCAAGTTTTTTGCGCGACCGTCCCAAAACTGCCTGAACATAAGCGCGGAGTTATAAACGCTAGGAGCGTTTATCTCGCCCTCTTTGCCGCCGACGCCTACGGATCGGCTCAATCCGTCTACGCCTCCGCGCTCAAGATCGTGGCATGAAGCGCACGATACGTTGCCGTCTTTGGATAATCTCGGATCATGAAACAACGTTCTGCCAAGCTCGACTTTTTTTGGATCGAGATTCGTAGGTTTCGTTACGGGGATAATCGGCTCGGCGCTTTGACGCGCCAAACTCGCCGAATCCGCAATCGCTCCGTCTTTGCGCCCGACGCCTAGTTTTGCGTATTCTTTCGGATCTTGCTTGAAATAAACGACGTAAATCGCGCTTGACATAATCGCGCCCGCGCTAATTGCCGCGATTAGCCAACTTGTCGATCGTTTTATGAATCCGCGCTTCATCGATTGCCGCCGCATATTTTTATCGCGCTTAACAAACGCATGATCAAATTATAACCTCGATCGAAATCATACGCAACTAAATTCAAAGCGCCAACAGCCAAATTGGTTGATTAAAAATGAGAAAAACCCCGCGTTTCAACTAATTTTCCGCCGATCGCAACCGTTTTGTCCGCCTTTGCCCGCCCGATCAAAATAGCTCCCGCGTCCAAAAAGGTTTTGCGCGATTTAATCGGCGCGGTAAAAAGCAGGCGATACTCCTCGCCGCTGTTCAAGGCAAAATCAAGCGCGGCGTTTTCGTCGCCCATTCTCGTTAGCGTCGCGTTTGAAATCATAGCCTTTGGATTGTCAATCTCAAAACCTACGCCGCTTGCCTTTGCTAAATGACCGACGTCGCCCAAAAAGCCGTCGCTAATATCGATCGCGCTTGAAGCGAAAGCGGCGATTAACGGCTGAAGCGCGAGCGCCAGCTTCGGATACAGATGCATATTCGCTAACGCCTCGTTTTTTGCGCCTTCAAGCAAGGAATCAAGCCCCAAACGGCTGTCTCCAAGCGACGCGGAAAGCCACAGATCGTCGCCGATTTTCGCGCCGCCGCGGGAGACGAAGCGCGTCGTCGTTCCAAATACCGCGCCGCCAAGCTGGATACGATCGCTTCGTGATACGTTGCCGCCCGTAACGACCATATTAAGCTCCCGCGTCGCTTGCGCTACGCCGTCGTACAATTCAATCGCCCAATTTTCGTCCAGATCGGGCGGAAAACCGACGGATAGGTTAATCCATTTAGGAACGCCGCCGCAGGCTAAAATATCGCTCGCGTTTGCCGCGATCAGTTTATAACCGATTCCGCGCGGCGGAAAATCGCGCCTGAAATGGACGTTTTCTCGCATATCGTCGTTGCTAATTAGCAACAGCTCGCCGCCAATCATTACGCACGCCGCGTCGTCGCCAATGCCCTGAACTACGCCTTCGGCGCTAGTTTTGAGCCGTTTTGTCAGCGTTTGTATGATCTCAAATTCGTTTGCGCGCATCGACGTAGAATGCCATTTACGCGCTTAAACGCTTATGCGCGATTCGCTATGCTTTCGTAAAAAAGCGAAAGGCTAACTCATGAGCGAAACAAACGCGCGCAAAAAACAGTCGTTGCCAAAACGCATGTTTATGCTGGCTATTCAGGGGATTTTGACCATATTCCCGCTTGTCGTTACGATCTATCTCGTTTGGTGGTTTGGATCGTCGATTGAAAACGGCGTTCATAAGCTGCTGGATTTGATATTTGGCGAAGGAAGGGTGGATTATTTCCCCGGACTCGGCATAATCGTGGGACTTGCCGTGCTGCTTGGCGTGGGCTGGCTGGTGAACGCCTATTTTATGCGTAAAATAATCAAACTCGGCGACGCGATTTTGGAGCGCATTCCCGTCATTAAAACCGTCTATGTCGGACTGCGCGATTTCGTCGGATTTATGTCGGCGACGAAAAAGCAGACCGAAGGCTCGGCTGTTTTAGTCCCGATTGGCGATAAAAAACTGATTGGTATTATCACCGATTACAACGCGGGCAAAACGCTTGGAACGGACGATCCCGATCTGGTGGGCGTGTATATGCCGCTTGGATATATGATTGGCGGATACGTCGTTTATGTCAATCGCAACGAATTAACGCGCCTGAGCATTAGCTCCGAAGCGGCGATGCGGCTCGCGCTAACCGGCGGCATGACGACCGAAAAAAGCGAAAAATAAGGAACTGTTTTTGCTTAATGGCGGTAAATTGCCGCTAGGAAGATTTGAATGCGAAGCCTTATCGCTCTGTGCGCGCTAGTTATCTCGCTACGTAGCGAGGAGTTTGTCCGATATGATTTTGCGCTAGTCAAGCCGTTTGGCGGGGCGATACAAATGTCGCAACGCAAACAAACAAATTTGGATCGCGCAAAATACGACGATTCGTTTCTGACGTTTGTGAAGACGTACGCCAACGCGCCGATTGAGCATGAACGGCTCAAAGCGGTAACGCTGGCGATGATGATGCTTGAATCAGGGCGCGGATCGTCGGATTTGGCGAAGCGATTCAACAATTACGGCGGTTTGAAGTTTCGCCAAGAGATGGCTTTGCGCGCGCAAAAAGTCCGCTACCGCGCAAGCGACGGCTACGACTACTATTGCAAATTTGCTTCAATCGAAGCGTTCATCGACGGCTTTTGGGCGTTTTTAGATCGCAAACCTTACGACGGCTGGCGCAAAAAGGCTTTTAACGAAAAGGAGTTTTTGGCGTTTATCGCGCCGATCTACTGCCCGTACAATAAAAACTACGCGGAGCTGGTAACTTCGTTGCTTCCCGAAGCGCAGGCGCTTTTAGACAAATACAAAAACGACGAAACGCGCATCGCGATGACAAAGACGCCAAAACGCTTTTAACGCCTCCGTTATCTTACGCGCATTCCTTTCCCCTCCCTCCCTCGCCGCTTACCGCCGCCCGCCCGCCATTTTCTCGCCCTACTCGCCTCCCTTCATACCCGCAAAAGCTAGTATCCAAAGAGACATTCAAGCTGTGTTCGATCGGATTATTTACCGTAAAGCAAATGCGGTTTTATCTTTTACTTTTAGATCAAAATTGATTTCCGCCTACGCGGGAATGACGGGCTGGAGCAAACGATCGTTGCGATCCGAAACTAATAAACGCAAGAAAGCATCAATACCTTTCGGATTGCTGAAAACCAACTTGATAACACATCGTCGTCGCGATAAAGCGCCCGTTTGCTTGCAAACGCAAGACGCGAAGAAATTCGGGAATCCATTCTTGAAACGTTTAGATTGTATTACGCGATCGCGTCGACTTCTCCTCATTCCGCATGAAGTCGCAGAATCCGCGACCGCATTGCGTCATATCCGCGAAGCGCCCGCTTGCTTGCTCTCGTAAGGCGTTGCGTTTAAGGGCGGGCGGCGACGTTGCGGAGGCAGGCGAAGAATCGCTCCAAGATCGCCGCGTTTTCGCGCAAAATCACCCGTAGTTGCGGCGTTTTGACCGTGGGACGGCGGATCGCGCCGACCAAAAATCCCTCTTTCAGCAGTTTTCGTTGCAAAGCGACGGTCTCTTTGTCGCTCTTTTGCGCGATCGGCAAAATCAGCGAATCGGTTTTGTAACCGCGTTTGGCGGCGACCTCTCTTGCGCGTTGCGCGGCGCTAAAAAGCGATCGGCGGCGCGAATAGACCCATTTTTGCGCCTCCAGCGCGTAAGCTATGTCAAAAAGACTCGGCGCGGTGGAGTAGATCACGCTTTTTGCGCGGTTTGCCAAAAAAGCGACGATCTCCTTGCTCGCCGCGATATACGCGCCGTAACTGCCGTAGGCTTTGCCAAGCGTGCCAAGCCGAACGACGTTTTGGGCGCTTAATCCGTAAAAATCCGCCGCGCCAAGCAGGTTTTCGCCGATAACGCCGCCAGAGTGCGCCTCGTCGATGATCAGCGTCGCGCCTAGTTCCCGCGCGGTTTCTATCACGCTTTTTTCGACCAATTTGCCGCTCATTGAATAAACGCCTTCGACGGC
>JAISMA010000103.1 GCA_031276985.1 Helicobacteraceae bacterium
TTTCGGCGTTTTGAGCCTCGCCCAAACCTTCGTAAGCGACTCCGCGAGAGACGTAAGCGTTCGCATAGCTCGGATCGAGATCGATCGCTTGCGTATATTGTTTGATCGCCTCTTGAAAGTCGTCTTGCTTGTATGCCGCTTTGCCGCGATTATAAGTCGCGATTTTAGTCCGATAATCTAAAAACTAGCGAAACGAGGCGCGGACGGCTTTGCGGTTGTCGAGCAAACTCCGAATAATTTTTTTTGAAAACCAAGCGTATAATCGCGGTATTCAATTCCAAACAAAGGCGCGTAAGATGAGCAAAAGTAACGTTAGCGATTTATTCATGGTTAAGGAGTCGGAGCCGAACGTGGTTAGCGCAAAGGCGATTGGCGTAGGCGACGGCGGCGCAAACATCATTGATTATTTGTTGCGCGAAGGGCAAAAAGGAATCGACATGATCGTCGCCGATACGGATGATCGCTCTCTTGACGCTTCGCTTGCCCCGACCAAAATCCGATTAGGCGAAAAGCTTACGCGCGGGCGCGGCTCAAACGGCGATCTTGAAATCGGCAGACAAGCCGCCGAAGAGAGCTACGACCAGATCAAAGAGGCGCTTAAAGGTAAAGGTAAAGGTTTTTTGGATTTAACGTTTATAGTAGCGGGATTTGGCGGCGGAACGGGCGGCGGCGCATGTTCCGTAGTAGCGCGGGCGGCGAAAGAAAACGGCTCGCTTACGATCGGCGTTTGCGCCATGCCTTTTTCGTTTGAAGGCGCAAAGCGAAGCGAACTCGCCAAAAAAGGATTGGAAGCCTTGAGAAGCGAGTGCGATTCGGTGATTGTTATACCAAACGAAAAAACGCTTTCAACCGCGGATAAAAATATCGGTCGCGACGAAAGTTTCGCTATGGCAAACGCGGCGTTGGCGAACGCCGTAAAACTTATTGGCTCGATTGCCTTGGTCGACGACAAGACGGGGATTTACATTGATTTCTTCGATCTCGAATATGTTATAAAACGCTGCAAGGGCAAGAAGACGCTTATAGGCGCGGGGTATTCGGAGGAAGGAAGCGATTCGGCTAGCGTCGCGCTAAAAGCCGCGATTGAATCGGCGCTTGGAGACAACCTAAACTTAAACGACGCAACAAGCGTGATAGCGCGTTTTCAGCTTAATCCCTCTTATTCGCTTATGGCTATTCAATCCGCTATGCGGATGGTTTTCGACGCGAGTAATGAAGACTCCGACGTTCTTTTCGGAACGTCGATCGACGATTCGCTAAAACCCGAAGAGATATGCGCAACTGTTATCGTCGCGGGCTTTCCATTAGACGAACCCGACGCGGCGGGGTAAAAGACATAGGCGATTGGAGAATATAGCGGCGGCGCGAAAGCCGCGATTATGATCGCGGGGGAATTTAGCGTCGTCTTGCGTCCCGATATTGTGGCGGCGGCAAAAGAGGCGGCGGAAGCGGGTTGCGGCGCGTTGATCGCGCGCGCTTTCGCGTATAACGCCGATTGCGTAGATTTTGACAATCACGGCATTATAAAAGTCCTAAAAGCGCGTATGAACAACGAATTACACATGGCGACCGATCTAAAAAATACGGGCAAAGGAAATCTATTTGTAATTTTTGGCGAGCCAGATATAGAAATCCTGAAACGAGATAACGATCAAATCGCCGCGCGAATCAACGGAATCGACACGTTCAAACCGTCGACAAACGAAGTAATTTCAAGCAATCCAGATTCGATCGCGCTTTGGATGATCGACGCCGATTACAACGAGGAAAGTTTTTGCGTCAGGCATGCATATTTTCTAGGAGCAAACGATCCGTATAGCGCGCTAAAAAGAACGCTGAAAAACGAGATAGACGAAGCGGCGCGGGATAGTTTGCATAGCGCCGTTTCGCGCCCGTTTGATCCGCCAAAAAGCGGGCGAATCGCCGTGAAAGCGATCAACCATTTGGGCGACGAAGCGATGAAAATAATTACCATATAACCCAACGGCTACTATAATGTGGCACAACAAATGCTTGGTTTGCGCAAGTAAAAGGAGACTGCATGTCCGAGCGGGGCTACATTGAGGTTCATATAGAAAGCCTTGACAATAGTGCGCCTATTACCCCTGAAAGCGTTGATATTGCAGAAATTGTAGCGATAGTTTCTGAAATTGAAAAGTTTTTGGGCAAAGAACGTCCTAAGCCAATATCATACAACATTGCAGACGGCTCAATCAGGCATTTATTTCGGATGCCTATTATAGCGGTTATAACTGTAGGCGCATTGCTTGTTGAGATAAATAAACGCGATACAATTGATTTTTTAGACACAGAACAAGCAAAAATAATTGATAAATGGCAACATAACGCAAAAGATAAAAATTTGCGGATAATCATAGGCAATTCATTAAATAATAGCAATTTAATAATAGATCGAAATACTCAATTCTACCTTCCACAGGCTAAATGGATAGACGCTGAAGTTTACTTGTATGGCAAAATAGATAAAGCTGGCGGTAAAACAAACGCAACGATAGATATTGAGACAAAGGACGGAATTGTTAAGGTGGAAATTAATAAACAGACCCTTGCAGATGATAAAGAAAATAGATTATATAAAGTAGTTGGCGTTAGAGCCAGAGGCAAGCAAAATCTGCTTGACGGCTCATTGAAAGATCTAAAATTTATAGAATATATCCCATACAGCCCTTCATATGATAAAGAATATCTTGATAAACTTATTAAAAGAGCCACAAAAGTTTGGTCTGATGTTTCAGATGTCAACGCTTGGTTAAATGAAATAAGAGGACGAGAGGTTATTGATGGTTAACGCTAATATGAAATCCGTTATGCTTGACACATCTTTTCTTATTCTTTTATTAAAAGAAGGCGAGCAATTTCATAGCAATTGCCTTGATTATTGGAAATACTTTTTAGAAAATAATATTGATATTTACATATCAACCATTGCAATTTCCGAATACAGCGTAAAAGACGATCCGTATTGTTTGCCGTTAGAGTCTATGCGTATATTGTCATTTAGTTTTAACGATGCCGCCTTATCAGGAAAAATACACAATAGGCTAATAGCCCATATTAAAAGCCACGATCGAAAAGAAAGAAATATAGTGATTAACGATATTAAATTACTAGCTCAGACGGTTGCCAATAATATTGATACGCTTATTACGGGGGATAAAGAATTTATTAAGAGCGTAAAAGATAATATAGATGTAATTGATAAAATTAGAACAATTGATTTATCAGTACCACTAAGAAATTATTTGGGAACGCTGTTTTAATAATTAAATAAGGCATCTAAGCAATAAGGCTTTCTAGCATTTCGTAGGTTTTAATCAACGCTTGTGTGTGTTTGCAACTAATATTCACGTCAAAGCTGTGTGATAGTGGCGCAGATTGTAGCCTATTTGCGATCGCAACTAGTTTGGTTTGTGTAAAGCGTTAAAATTGTTTTGGGCGCTGTTCGCGCCCGTTTGATCCGCCAAAAAGCGGGCGAATCGCCGTGAAAGCGATCAACCATTTGGGCGACGAAGCGATGAAAATAATCGCCGTCTGATCGCGATCGCTTCTTTGCTTGCGCGCAAATCGGGGCTGATTTTTGGCGGCGTTTAGTTTAATTTGTGTAAAATCGCCGCTTTGAAACGCAAATTCAACGCAGGAGCAAAAAATGGCGGACATTTTAGAGCCGATACACGGCATTTCGTTTGAGGATTACGCTCAAATGGCGATTAAATTAGCGTCGGGCGCAAACTTGGAAAGCGTCTGTAAAGCGATGGGCGTAGACGCCGCCGTGTGGGACGAATTAAATACGCTTTG
>JAISMA010000173.1 GCA_031276985.1 Helicobacteraceae bacterium
CTGTATTGCGAAAGCGCCGAAAAATACAAAGCGACCGTCGAGCAAGGCGGGAACTACGTCGCTTTCGCTTTTAACAATTGGGGCAACGCGCTTTACGATCTGGCAAAGCTATCGCAAGACAACGATTTTAATAAATGCCTCAAAGAGTATGTGGCGGCGCATAGCGCGATCAAAGACGCGCCGTCTTATAATTTAGCTTGCGTATTCGCGCTTATCGGCGATAAAACAAACGCCTTGTTTTATTTGGATAAATCCTTGAAAAAGAACGAAATGTTTGTCAAAAATGTCCTAAAAGATAAAGATTGGCAGACGTATTTAGACGACGCGGAATTTCAAGCGCTATTAAACAGATATAGAAGCGGCGCTTATTTTTAGCGTAGCGCGTTCAAATTGCGCCAAAAAACGCCGCGATCGGTCGCGCCAAAGGCTTGTTTAAGGATATTTTGGTAGAATCGCGCCTTTTATTTTGCAAGACAGAAGGCAAACAATGTATGCGATAATCAATACCGACGGCAGACAGTACAAGGTCGCGCAGGGCGATATAGTTTTATTCGATCGGCGCGGTCTGGAGCCGAAAACCGCCGTTACTTTTGAAAAGGTTTTGCTGGTCAATAACGACGGCGCTTTGACGGTTGGATCGCCGTTCATAAAGGGCGCGAAGGTTACGGGCGAGGCAATCAACGAGGGGCGCGGCAAAAAGATCGTGATTTTCAAAAAGCGACGCCGCAAAGACAGCAAGCAAAAACGCGGCTTCAGGCGCGATTTTACCCGCGTGAGAATCACGGGCATAAGCCTCTAATACGCGAGTTTATAAACATCAAAGGATAAAGCATGGCGCACAAAAAAGGGCAAGGCAGCACACAGAATAACCGCGACTCGATTGGTCGCAGATTAGGCGTTAAGAAATTCGGCGGCGAGTTTGTTCGCGCAGGAAACATTATCATTCGTCAGCGCGGCACGAAAATTCATGCGGGCGACAACGTTGGCATTGGCAAAGATCACACGATTTTCGCTCTGATTGACGGCAATGTGGTTTTTTCGCGCAAAGACGCGCAACGCAAAAAGGTCTCCGTCGCTCCAAAAACGGCTACGGCTTAACGGCGACTGGTTCGGCGAAACTTAAGAGCGATTAGTGTGCGTTGCGATCGCGTCCCAATCGCCAACGTTACAAGTTCGGCGAAACTTAAGAGCGCTAGTTTGCGCTCAAGCCGTTCGCTTTGTTTATCTTAAGCGAATTTGCTTCGCAAAAACGGCGACGTTTTAACCAATGTCGCCCAAACGCTATTTTAGGTTGCGAAGCCAACAAGCGTTAGCTTATATTGCATTCGCTAACGCGATCACCGTAACCATTCAAGACAATCGCATTACTTTGTAGGACGATCGCATTACTTTGACTTGTTATAAGCGCATCCCGTCATTCCCACGCCCCCCCCTCTCGTCGTACCCGTGAAGGCGGGTATCCAAAAAATAAAAGGTTATAAAACTCTACAATTAGCAATTGATCCGCGAATGTCTTAATGCTGGATACCGTCTTCGCGGGTATGACGCCATGCACATTCAATAGCGCAATTCAATCCAATCGCGCCCTTGCGTCATTCTGCGCGTAGTCGCAGAATCGCGAAGTCGCTGAACCCGCGCCCGCTCCCGTCATACCTGCGAAGAACGACCGCTTGCTCGCAAGCGCAAGGCGCGAAGGAATGTGTATAAACTTCTATTCCAAAAACGATTGTATTGTTGTTGCGCGGATCGATCGCGCATAACGTCATTCTCGCGAAAGCGAGTATCTAAAAACAAAAACCAAAGCGCCTATATTGCGTCGAACAACCGAACGCGCCTCCCTCATCACCCCTGCGCCCTCCCGTCATTTTCGCAAAGTCGGGAATCCATTTCCATAAACAATCGGATTACGTTAAGCCAACGCGATTGCATTACATTATCCCCGCGCCCTCCTCGTTATACTCGCGAAGGCGGCAGGTATCTATTTCTCAAGAACAATCGCGGTTTGATTGGCATTCGTAGTGGCTTTTGACTTTCTTTTTTTTAGTTACCTGCTTTTGCAGGTATGATAAGCAGGCGCTTCGCTATTCTGCGACTTCGCGCAGAATGACGGTGGGCGACGCTTCGCGGGTATGACGAGAAGCCAACGAGATCGCGCAAGACATCCAAACCGTTTCAAGAATGGATTTCCGCCTTCGCGGGAATGACGGGAGGGGCGATCGCGGATTTACTGACGATCGGGCGCTTTAATATTGGATACCCGCCTTGTGTGCCTTGCGCTTGCAGGCAAGCGGGCGCTTCGTCATGGAGATGATAGGAGGGCGCAGGGTTCGCGCGCGCTGGTTTTGGTTTATGGAGCGCAAAACGGGGTTGGGCATGCGTGTAGTCGAGAATACAAAGACAAACTTTGTGTCCTATTGGATGCGCGTTTGTAGGCGGGAACGCAAAGACAAACTTTGCGTACTTTTGGATATGCGTTCGTAGGCGAAAATGTGAAACAAATTTCGCGTCTTATGGAGAGCGAAAAACGCGAGGATACGCGCCAAGCGCCCATTTAATAACGGCGATCGGACGTTCGCCCGCCAAAGCGCAGGGCGGCGCGAAGCCAAGAAAAACTAGCGCGTCGATTAGCGTTTGCGAGGCGTTTTCGGCTTTGATCGGCTCGGCTAGATTCTGCTTCGATAGCTTCGCGCCGTCGCTTCCTGTCGCCAAAGGCAGATGCGCGTAAACGGGCGACGAAAATCCAAGAACGCGCCGCAGGTAAATCTGGCGAGGCGTAGAATCTAGCAGATCGCGCCCGCGCGCGATTTCCGTTACGCCGCTAAACTCGTCGTCAACAACTACGGCAAGCTGATACGTGGGTTCGCCAAGCGCGTTAAAGAGCGCAAAATCGCCGACCTCTTCGCGCAGATTTTGCGAAAAATATCCGCATAGGCGATCGTGAAATCCGATCGTCTCGTCCGTAACGCGAAGGCGCAAAGCAAAGCTATCGCCGCCGTTTTTGACGGGACACATCGGCGGATGAACGCCGCCAAACGCCGCCAGATCGGCGCGGGAGCAACGGCACGGATAAACCAGATCGCCAAGCGCGGCGATCGCGGCGCGATAGGCTTCAATTCGCTTGCTTTGATATAAAACTTCGCCGTCCCAAAAAAGCGCGTAGGCTTCTAGCTGCCGCAAAATCGCGCGATCAGCGCCTTTAACGTTTCGCGCGCGATCAATATCCTCTATTCTTACAAGCCATTTTCCGCCTTGCGATTTGGCGCTTAGATAACTGCCTAGCGCCGCGATCAGCGATCCGAAATGCAACGCGCCGCTTGGCGTCGGCGCGAAACGACCAATTGCTTTATTCGAGGCTTTTTCGATTGGCTACCACCGAGCGCCAAAACGCCAGCAAAATAAACGCGGCGCTAATCGTGCCGGTAATAAATTCTTCGACATGCCAAAAAATTTTCGCCAGCATAATAAGCGCCAGCGCGAAGATCGCGTAATACGCGCCGTGCTCAAGATAGCGATATTCGGCGAGCGTTCCTTTTCGCACGAAAAACAAGGTGATCGATCGCACAAACAACGCGCCTACGCCAAGCCCCAGCATAATCACAAATATATTTTCGCTTAAAGCAAAAGCGCCAACCACTCCGTCGAGCGAAAAACTCGCGTCGAGCGTTTCGAGATATATAAAGCCGATCGCGCCGTTTCTAACGCCGCCGCCAGCCGAAAATAACGCGTCGGCTCTATGTATAATTTCGTAAAGTACCACGCCAAAAAAATACGCTATTCCGATCGCCGCGCTTTTGGTAACGTATAGCAAAATTATGCCGCCAAGCGCGGAGAAAATCAGCGAAATGGTATTTATGCGTCTAGCTATTTGCACAAAGCGATTATTTTCCCAAAAATCAAACCAATAAACCTTGCGAGAATCGTCAAAATAAAAACTTTGCGCCACCATTAGCAAAAACGCGCCGCCAAACGCGAATATCAGATCTTCGCCGTTTTTTAACTCTTCCGCGTAACGTTGCGGATCGTTAAATGCATAGGCGAAAGTCTGCCAAAGCGTCATCGAGCTAACCGCCCACACAAGCGCGACGGGAATCAAAAAGCGCATGCCAAACACCGCGATCGGAATGCCCCAGACGATAAAACGCCGCCGCCAAACAAGATCCATTTGCAGCAAGGCTTTGGCGTTTACCACCGCGTTGTCAAACGAAAGCGAAACCTCCAAAAGCGCCAGCAGCGCCACGACGTAAAATCCCGAAACGCCCCAGAAAATTAGCGCGATCGCAAGCGCGATCGCCAGCGCCAAATACGAACCCCAAAAGTGTTTAATCATTGAAATACTCGCCCGCTTTGTCCAACATGTTTTCGTAGATTTCGTCAAAATCGCGCCCGAATACGCGCGCTTTAGCTATCGTCGTAATAAAGTTTGCGTCGCCGATCCAGCGCGGAACAAGATGTAGATGAATATGTTGCGCGACGCCGGCGCCGCCCGCTATGCCAAGATTCATTCCCATATTTACGCCTTGAGCGCCCATACGCTCTTTTAGCAACCTAACGCCGCGCCGCGCCAAAACGCTCGCGCGCAACCAAACGTCCGCGTCCAGCTCCTCCAAAGCGTCCGTGTGCGCGTGCGGGATAATCATAAAATGACCGGGCGTGTATGGATAGAGATTCATCACGACGAAGCAGGCATTGTCGCGGTACAACACACGGTTTTGGCGATCGTTTTCGGGGCGCGACGAAATATCGCAAAATACGCAACCGCTTGGTTTGGACATATGATAACCGCTTCGCCACGGCGCGTAAAGACGATCCATGTTTGCCTCGTGTCCCTTGAAAACGCGAATAAAAACTAAATCATAGCGAAACGTAGCTATTCGCGTCGTTCTTTGGCGCTCACCTGAAATGAGCGCTAAATGAACGCGCAAACCTTTAGTCTTTATTTATCAAGTTTGTTGTATAATTCGCCAAAATATCACACGGGAGCAAACAAATGTCAAAATACGCCTTTCAAACAGAAGTTAATCAACTTCTCGATCTGATGATTCACTCGCTGTATTCCAACCGCGAGATTTTCCTGCGCGAGCTAATTAGCAACGCGAGCGACGCGCTGGACAAACTGAAATTTCTCACGGTTAGCGACGATCGCTTTAAGACGATCGCTTTTGAGCCAAAGATCCAAATTCGCTTTGACGCGGCGGATCGCAAATGGCTGGAGATTAGCGATAACGGAATCGGCATGAACGAAGCCGATCTGATCGAAAACTTAGGCACGATCGCAAAAAGCGGCACTAAAAATTTTGTCTCGCGGCTAACGGGCGATCGCAAAAAAGATTCCAATCTTATCGGACAATTCGGCGTGGGTTTTTACTCGGCGTTTATGGTGGCGGATACGATCGAAGTTATCGCTAAGAAAGTCGGCGAAGATAAAGCGTATAAATGGACAAGCGACGGCAAAGGAGAGTACACAATCGAAGAGGCAAACCGCGAGAGCTTTGGCGCTACGGTTCGCTTAAATCTCAAAGAAGACGGCAAAGAGTTTGCCAATCGCTGGACGCTTGAAAGCGCGATCAAAAAGTATTCAAACCATATTCCATTTCCCATATTTATGGAATACGAGCAAGTCGAATACGACGATAAGGGCAAAGAAAAAGGCAAAACGCAAAAAAACGATCAGATCGGAAGCGCGACGGCGTTATGGAAACGCCCTAAAAACTCCATAAAACCCGAAGAGTATCAGGAGTTTTACAAGACGATAAGCCACGATAGCGGCGAGATTATGGCGACGATCCACACGCAAGCCGAAGGCGCGCTGGAATATACGACGTTGTTTTTCATTCCAAAACGCGCGCCGTTTGATCTGCATAGAATGGATTATCGATCGGGCGTTAAGCTATACGTTAAGCGCGTATTTATCACCGACGACGACAAAGAGCTTTTGCCCGTTTATCTGCGTTTTGTGCGCGGCGTTATCGACAGCGAAGACTTGCCGCTTAACGTCAGCCGCGAGATTTTGCAGCAAAACAAAATCTTGGCAAACATTAAAAGCGCTTCGGTTAAAAAAATTCTAGGCGAAATTAAAAAGTTAAGCGAAGATAAAGAAAAGTACGCCGAATTTCACAAAGAGTTTGGACGGTGCGTAAAAGAGGGGCTTTACAGCGATTACGCCAACAAAGACGAGCTTTTGGAACTAGCGCGCTTTAAGACGACAAAAGACGAAGGTTTATGCGGATTCGCCGAATATAAAGAGCGAATGAAAGCCGATCAAAAAGCGATATACTATATCGCTGGTTTAAGCGAATCATTGCTTAGAAATTCGCCGCTTTTGGAAAGCTACAAAGCCGAAGGTTTGGAAGTGCTGATTATGGACGACGAGATTGATGAAATCGTTATTTCACAGATTGGCGAATACAAAGGAACGCCGCTTAAAGCAATCAACAAATCGGGCGCGGACGACGATCTGCCCAAAACGCGCGACGAGGAGACGATTAAAGCCGCCGAGCCGATCGCGCAAAAGGTTAAAAAAGCGCTTGGCGACGCGGTGAAAGAGGTCAAAATAAGCGCGAGATTAAGCGGTTCGCCCGCCTGCTTGATTTTGGATGAAAACGATCCGAGCGTGCAAATGCGGCAGATGTTCAAGGCAATGGGCGCTATGTCGGAATCGGAGATTAAGCCGATATTGGAGCTAAATCCTTCGCATGAGATTATCCAAAAAATCGGCGCGATTGAGGACGAAGCGCTTATTAGCGACGTTAGTTTTCTGGTATTAGAGCAAGCGCAACTAATAGCGGGCATGACGCTAAAAGATCCCGCCGCGTTTGGCGCGCGCTTGTCCAAAATCCTCGCCAAAGCAATGTGAGCCGATCGGCGGTCATAAGGATATATAAATAAATAACGTTTTGGCGTTGTTTGCTACATATATCCTAAGCCGAGAGCGGATCGCAAAGCGTGAATCGTTTCGGCTTCTTCGGGCGCGATTACGCCGTCGGATTTAACGCTTGCGATAGCTAAATCTATAATATGTTGTTTAATTTCGTCGTTTGCTTGTTGAATGCAATCGTAAGCTCTTTCTAGCATTTGGGTTAGGATTTTGTTTGAAGGCGCATATTCTAAAACGGCGTTAGATTTGCAAACGTTATCAAACGCCGATTTAGCTTTCTCGTCGTTTTGGTATTGGTCATATACGATCGCCGAAAGCGCGATTGAAATTTCTTTTGCGATCGGCTCAATCGCGTTATAAACGATCTTTGGCG
>JAISMA010000183.1 GCA_031276985.1 Helicobacteraceae bacterium
TCGCGTTATATCGCCGCCGTTTCTTGTTATTCTCTCGCCTTTTGTCATTCTGCGCGAAGTCGCAGAATCCCGAATTCGCGGAATCCGTATCCTCTCTCGTCATTCCCGCTTTTGCGGGAATCCAGAATTAAGACGTTCGCGTTGCGTTAATCTAGCGCAACAGCACAGCGTCATTCTGCGCGAAGTCGCAGAATCCAAAAATCCTCTCGCGCGTTCGCATTTCGTTCATCGTCTGCCTTTCCCCGTCATTCCCGCGTCATTTTTAATCGCGCAAATATCCTTTTTGCGCCATAGCTTGCAAAAACTCGCAAGCGCCTAGTTCGCATGCTTTTCTAGCGTCTTTTGTCGCGCTTTTCAGATCGTCCAACGCGCCGTAAGCGACCGCGCGATTGACGTAAGAATCCGCTAATTTTGGATCGATCTTAATCGCTTGCGCGTAATCGGCGATCGCTTTGCCGTAATCGTCTAAATCGTAGTAAGCAACTCCGCGATTGACGTAAACCTTCGCGTAATTCGGATCGATTTTGATCGCTTGCGTGTAATCCGCGATAGCTTCGCTTGTATCGCCTAAATTGTAGCGAGCAAGCCCGCGATTGTTGTAAAGCCTTGCGTCGTTTGGATCGATCTTAATCGCTTGCGCGTAGTCCGCGATAGCTTTGTTGTAATCGCCTAAATCATCGTAAGCATATCCGTGATTATTGTAAGCGCCCGAATGTTTCAGATCGAGCCTGATCGCTTGCGTAAAGCGCTTGATCGCCTCTTGCATATTACCTTGTTTTGCCGCCGCAACGCCGCGATCAAACGCTTCATCGGCGGCGCTATTTGCGCCAAAAGCAAATACTGCCACAAAGCAAAAACGATCATCGCTTTTACTACTGCTCCAATCCTTATATTAAACAACGTTTTCATAGCGTCCCCCTGAATTAATCTCGCTTTCCAAGCCGCGATTTTACGCAAACTAACTTTGACGTCGTCGAAATCGCGTATTAGTCAATCGCGCTTGTACTGCAAGGGTTTATGAAATGGATACCCGCCTTCCTTTGCGCCTTGCGCCGCTTTCGCGGCGGACGCTTCGCGGAAATGACGCTTTGGGGTTGCGATTGGGTTGAGGGCGCAAATGTTCAAATGCCGTATTCCGCGACTACGCGCGGAATGACAAGAGGGGACGGCTGGGCAGTAACGCAAAGGTTAAGCGAGTAGATAATCCAGCGCGGCGGTCATAACGCGCTTTAGCGCCGCGTAATTTTCGCTTGGCGCGTTTAGAATTTCGCTTTCGTTTTGAATATACGGCGCGTCGATCAACTCGTCGCAGCAGTTTTCAACCAGCAGTTTCGCGCCGTTTGGCGTGGTCTCCAGATGAAACTGGAGCGCGATTACATGCCGCCCGATCGTAAATGCTTGATTTTTGCATGCCGCGCTTGAAGCGACGAGTTTCGCGCCGCGCGGCAGGTCAAAGGTTTCGCCGTGCCAATGAAACGCAAGCGTCTCGTGCGGCAAAAACGCGGCGCGATCGACGGGAGACAACGACGAATTATCGGGCGCGGTCGCGTTATGATTTTGCGCGAATGTTTGATCGCCGCGATCAGACGGCGGCAAATCTTGATCGGCGGGTGAAAGCGGCGCGGCGGTTACCTTGTGCCAGCCGATCTCCTTTTGCGCGTTCGGATAGACTTTCGCGCCAAGCGACGCGGCGATCAGTTGCGCGCCCAAGCAGATTCCGAGCGTTTTCACGCCGCTATCAATCGCCCGTTTTATCAGCTCTTTTTCGGGTTTGAGCCAATCGTATTTATCCTCGTCGTTCGCGCTCATAAAACCGCCCATGATTACGAGCAGATCGATTGCGTTAAGCGTTTCGATCGGCGGCGGTTTCTCGCCCATATCAAAGCGCGTAACGTCAATCTCAAAGCTGCGATCGCGCAAAATCTCGACAATCGTTCCGCCGTCTTCAAACCAGATATGTTGCAAAATACGCGCTTTCATATTTCTCCTTTAACGCTTGATGCGATGCCTGTTTTTATGGTAGTTTGTAACAATTTTGATCCTATTTACTATATATAGTGTATTTTGTGGCTAATTTATGTGGTCTGTAGGATAATTTCACTTTTCTTAAGTTTTCAAAACCCATATCGTCGCCAACATTTATATATTTACATTGATACAAATCTTTTAGCACTTTGCAAAACTCTCGAAAAATATATTGCGCGCTTCCTAACACGTCAAAATCGGTTTTTTCTATTAGTACGCTTGCCGAATCACTGTTTAATTTTTCGCCAACGGTAAATCCGACCATATCATCGCCCATTTTAAGCACAATTCCTATAAGCGCGAGCTGTTCATAATGCTTCAGTATCCTTTTAATAGCGAAACGCTCATGGCTGATCCCGTCTAAAAATTGTTCCGTCTGATCTTTTGGCATATATCTTAATCGGTTTGTGATCCAGCGATTTAGCAGTTCCATAGCCGCTTCGCCGTGTTTTTTTGGATCAAACGTTTCAATTGTCGTATTTGGATATGCTTTTCTGAACTTGTTGATCTCGTTTCTTTTCGTATGGAATGCGTTGCCTTTTAGCTCTATTAAATCATCTGCTAGATAGATGTAATCTACCAGCTTTTTTTCTACCAGATAATTCTCTAATATCTCGAATATTTCCGCCCCTTCCTCAAGGTAATTTATAAACGCCTGAAGCGTGTCATCACAGACATAATCAATGCGGGAATAGTAGATCGATGAGTTGTAATTGTTCATGATCTCAAAACACTCAATCAGCGCCTCGTTCACCTTGTCTTTTTGCCCAAGTGGTGGTAAAAGCATTGTCAATTCCTCGCTACTTAACAAAAAAAGACAGAACGTGTCATTAACGATCGTGTAAAATCCGCTTGAATAACTAAGCCATATATAGTTTTGCGCGAAGGTGTAATCGCTAACTTCCGTATGGACAAAGGCAAGGTAATGCTCCATAATTTCCTTTGCCTCAATGGTAAAGGCTTTAAGGTTGTGGTCTTGGATCGTCAATGAGATCATGCGATTGCTTTCGTTTAATTTTGTTGGAAGTGTATTAGGTTTGCGTTAAAAACACGCGGCTAATTGGCAAACACTCTGGTGTTGTTCTCGCGCTTGATGTCGCTGAAGCGATCGAGATACTCAAGATAGCAAACGGCGTACTTTCGGCTTAGATTAAAGGCGGTTTTCACGCTTTGGACGTCCGCGCCGCCGCTGTTTTTGATCATCTCCCTAAGTAGCCGCATCATCTCCTGAAGCCTGCGCGTCGAGACAAACAAATTGTGTTCCAGCCGCGCCACTTTTGCCTGTTTTGTCAGTCGTTTTAACGCCGCGTCGCCTTCGGCGCGATCAAGATCAAGCTGATCGTATATGTTGTATGGCGCTTGCGGCGTAAAAAAGGCGCTGTCAATGCATTCGTAAATCGACTCCTCGATAAAGGCTTGCGCGTCTTTCACGTCGCACTGCGGGTGGCGATAAAGCGAGCGATCCATGACCAACGCGCCAGAGGCGACAAGCGGTTGCAGAGCCATTGCCACAAAAGCGCGGCTTGCCCACTTAAAACGCGCGGCGATCGTCTGATCGGACATAAGAGCGCGGCGATTTTTCTCAAAAACGGCTAGCACCGCGTCTCTTAGCGTCTGCGCGACGCTTGCGCCATAAAGGATCATCGCCGATCGATCGAGAAAACAGTTTGGCACTTTCGCGGCGATCTCCAGCGCCTGAAAGTGACTTAGCCCAAAGCGCTGTGAGGCGCTAATTAGACCAAAGCCCTTGTTGTGCGCCCTGCTAAGAAGAGCGAACGCGCCAGCGAAATCGCGTGATCGAAGCAGTTGCATAAGCTCCAGCCGCTGATCGCGCCGCATGGGATCGCCAATGGGCAGTAGCACTTCACCGCCCGCTACCGTCATCGCGCTTGCGCGTAGGATAAACCGATCGCCAAATACGGCAAACACGGGCTTCGTGGTTACCAGATCGGCGAAAAACACCTCCCCTTCGGTTTTGATGATCGTTATACGCGCCTCGAAGCGATTCGCGCCAAGACACAACTCCACGTTAGAGCGTTGCGCGATCGTCGATTTGCCGATGAGTTTCGCGACAATGCCGATCTTGTTGAAGCCGCGCATAAAGCCTTTGCTCGCAAGCAACACGCCGCGTTTTAGTTCCGCCGCCTCAACGCCTTTTAGATTCAGCGCGGCGCGGCAACCGATCGTGGCGCGACCCGCAGTTGTGTTATGCACCTCTATGCCGCGCGCGATCACCTCTTTGTCCAGATCACAAACATGAAGTTTGTCGCCTTGCTTGACCTCGCCGTCTAGCACCGTGCCTGTAACCACTACGCCCGCGCCCTTTGCCACAAAGACCCGATCGCAGTAGTAACGAAAGAAGCCATGACTTACGCGCTCCTTCACGACAAGCGAAAAGAGCAGGCGTTTAAGAGCCTCGATCGTCTCTGCTTGATAAATTGAGCAGGCGATCACCTCGATCAACGCCGTTTCGCCGATCGTTTCAAAGAGCTTGCGCGTATCGTCCCTAACCTGTAAAACGCGATCGGAAGTTACCTTGTCGATCTTCGTTATCACGGCAATCGCGCTTTGAACGCCAAGCGCGTCGCATATACGCAAATGCTCGATCGTCTGCGGCATTACGCCATCGTCCGCTGCCACAACAAGCATAAGCGCGTCAAGACAAAACGCGCCCGCTGCCATATTTTTGATCAGTTTTTCATGCCCTGGCGTGTCGATAAAAGCGATATTGCTCACCCCGTCCGTCAGATGCGAAAAGCTCAAATCCATCGTGATTTGACGGCTTTTTTCCTCCGCCGTCTCGTCGCCGTCAAAACCCGTAAGCGCCTTGATCAGCGCCGTTTTGCCGTGATCGATATGCCCCGCCGCGCCGACGATCAGACGTTTCATAGGCATGCTTTGATCGCCTCCGCCAGACGTTTCAGATCGCGATCGAAGACGGTTCGCATTTCCAGATAAAGCCTCTCGTTTTCCACGCGGGCGATCACGCCGCGTTTGCGCAATCGCGCGCGCGTCGTCTCGACGTCCGTATCGACAACAAGCGCGATCCCCTCCAGCCCCTCCGTGGGCAACGCGCCGCCGCCAGCAAAGTTGATCGTCTCCTCAATCGGCAGGCTACGCGGCGCAAGCAGGCGCAAAAGATTGTTGGCGCGTTCTAGCAGTTTGGACTTCGCGGCGCGAAGCATAAGTAGCGTCGGAATCTCGTTTTCGCGTTCCAGCAGATAGCGGCGCAAGGTCGCCTCCAGCACGGCGATCGTGAATTTGCCCACGCGAAGCATTCTAAGCATCTGATTTTTCTTGAGCTTGTCGATTAGCGCCTTT
>JAISMA010000186.1 GCA_031276985.1 Helicobacteraceae bacterium
TTTGGCGTGATTTTTGCTTGATTTGGTCAAATACGCGGAAGAAACAATTTTGAGAGAGGCAATTTTGAAAGAAGCAAATCTGACGCTTTTGCTGATCGCGGTTGGCGCGATGTTGATCGTAACGGTGGTTGTTATTTTGTGGCAGCTTAAATCGCGTTTTGGTTTGAAGCAAGAGCCGCAAGAGTCGACCAAAACCTCCGATCGCGTCCAAACGCCGATCAAAACGGCAAAGTCCGAAGCGCCAAAACGCCGCGAATCCGGCGAGCTAATCGTGGCGGGTAAACGATTTACGTTTGAATATGAAAAGGCGCGAGAAGGCGAGGCGAAAAGAGCGTTGGAGCTGATCAAAACGTCGCTCGCGTTGCTTAAAGAAAGCAAATACGCGGATATTGTCTCTTCGCGCGCGCGCGAGTGCGAAACGCTAATCAAAAAATTAAAGGGCGTTACGAGTCTAGACGAAATCGCCATTGGCGAAATCGTGGAGCGTTTCAGGGAATACGCCGAGAATCTTTCAAATTCGCTTGACTAAATCGCGCGATTGCGACCGCTCTTTTATTTCCGCGTCGAATAGGGTATAATACCGCCAAATCGCGTCAAAGGACAGAGTATGAAATACGTTTTAATCGCGCTTGCGCTTGCGTCGGCGCTGTTTGCGGACGCTCAAACGCTATTTAAGCAGTGCCAAATTTGCCACGGAAAATACGCCGAAAAACCAATGGGATCAAGGAACGCGCCGGGGACTTTGACCCAAGATCAAATAAGTTACGCGCTCACGAGATACAGAGACAACTTTCAAACTTCGTCGGGCAACGCCAAAATAATGTCTACAAACGTACGACGTTTTACGGATCAAGACATAGCGGATATGGCGGCGTATATTAAAGAGTTGCAGACGCAACGCCAAGCCGAGATTGAGGCGCAAGCTGAAGAAAAGCTGAAAAACCTAGAATAAGCGGTTCTTTTGGGCGCGATCGCGATCGCAAAAATAACGTTAATCGACGGGCGTTTTGCGACTACGCAATCGCCAAAAACGCCGATTGCAAGCCGATATTCTAACAACTTGCCAATTTTCGCAATCCATAACCGCCCTCCCCTATTTCGCAATAAACGCAAAACTCGCGTCAAATTGCATAAATCCGCTTGCAAAAAGGACGTTGGCTACGTTTTGGCGGCGTATAAGCAAAATTTTCGCGCAATTCATCTCTTTAGAACGCGCTCGCTCGCCACATCAAAGCAAAAAGCGCGACGAAGCGTCCGCCTCTCGTCATTTCCGCGAAGTCGCAGAATGACGGAGGAATGCGGGTATCTAGGATTTAAGATGATCGCAAGACGATCCGTTGCTTTGGCTTTTTAATTTGGATTCTGCGACTTCACACAGAATGACAAGAGGGACGCGGGCATGACGGTAGGATTTAATCGCGGCGGATGCTTCGTCGTTTATGGCGGACATGACGGCATAAGTTGAACTTTCGCAAAAATGAAAGCAAACGACAACGCGACGAATTGCAAAACAAAAAACGGCGATCGGAATTCCTTAAACCATTGAACGCGCCGTTCGTCATTCCGCGCGAAGGCGCAGAATCCACGTAACCCTCCGTCGTTTTCGCGTCCTTTTCCGTCATTTCCGCGAAGGCGCAGAATCTAGCATTAAATCGTTTGAAAGCGGGTTTTGGGTTTGCGATCTATAATGGTAGTCAAATTTTATGAAAAGGCTCAAGAATGCGATACGTTCTTTCTTTGTTGTTTGCCGTTTGCGTTGCGTTTGGCGCAGATAGCGCGGAAGAGGCGTTTAATCGCGGTTTGGCGGCGCACAATCGCGGCGATTATCAGGATGCGATCAAGCAGTACACGCAAGCGATCAAGATCGATCCGAAAGATGCGGCGGCTTATTACAATCGCGGAGGCGCTTACGACGATTTAGGCGATCGCAAACAAGCGATTGCGGATTACACGCAAGCGATCAAGATCGATCCGAAGGACGCAATGACTTATTACAATCGCGGAAATGCTTACGAAAATTTAGGCGACAAAAACAAGGCGATTGCGGATTACACGGAAACGATCAAGATCGATCCGAATTACGCAATGGCTTATAACAATCGCGGAATTGCTTACGCCGATGTAGGCGATTATCACAGCGCGAGTGCGGATTACAACCAAGCGATCAAGATCGATTCGAATCTCGCAAAGGCTTACAATAATCGCGGAGTCGCTTACCTTATTCTAGGCGATCACAAACAAGCGATTGCCGATTATACGGAAGCGATCAAGATCGATCCGAAGGACGCAAAGGCTTACAATAATCGCGGACTTGCTTACAAGAATTTAGGCGATACAAGCAAAGCGATTGCAGATTACGACCAAGCGATCAAAATCGATCCGAACCATACGCCGGCTTACAACAATCGCGGAAACGCTTACTCTGACTTAGGCGATAAAAGCAAAGCGATTGCCGATTACACGCAAGCGATCAAGATTGATCCAAAATATGCGGAGGCTTACTACAATCGCGGAATTGCTTACGCCCTTTTGAATGATCTAAAAAGCGCAACAAAAGACGCGCGAAAAGCGTGTGAATTAGGCGAATGTAAATTGTTAGGTATTTTAGGAGAATAGAAACTTATCTGCGATTAATCGCGCCCTCGCCGAATGATTAAAGCGTTAAAAAGCATCAAAGCGGTTTTTGCGACTGTGATCGCGTGAGGGGAAATTGCGAGTTACTTCATAGATAGCGCCGATCACTTCAAGCATAAAAGCGGCTTTTGCGGCAACGAGCGCTTCAAACGCTAAAAGCGTTAAAGCGGCTTTTGCGACAAAATAGATAGCGCCGATCACTTCAAGCGTAAAAGCGGCTTTTGTGGCGGCGAGCGCTTCAAACGCTAAAAGCGTTAAAGCGGTTTTTGCGACAAAGATCGCGGATAAGCTACGATTGTAGATGATTTATCGTAGCGGCGATCACGTCGTCGTCGTCCGCGCTTTGCGCCAAAAAAGTCTGCTTTGTTCCGTCCAAAAGCGTGAAGGCGATTGTCTGCCTGTGGTTTTGCGCGACCAAAACGCCGCGATCGGCGGCAAGCGCTTTGATCGCCATTAGATCGACAAACCGCCGCGTCGCCTCGTCGATCGCGCCAAAACGATCGGCGATCTCTTCGCCAAGCTCATAAACCGCCGCGATCGTGTTTGCCTGCGCGAAACGCCGATACAAATCAAGCCGCAAACGCTCCTCCGCGACCAATTCCTTGCTGATGTAGGCTTTGATCGCAAGCCGAATCTC
>JAISMA010000203.1 GCA_031276985.1 Helicobacteraceae bacterium
GATTGCTCTCCCAAAGCCGCCGTAATATCCGCGACTCGCACCTGCGCTTGCGACGCGCCCTGAGCGATTTTGTCGATAGCTCCCCCCGCCTGTTCGGCTAAAGAAACGCCCTCGCTTACCATTGTCGCCGCATGCGTCATCGACGAAACCGCCGTATGCGCGCTTTCCTGAATCGCGCTGATCATAGCCGCGATCTCCGTCGTCGCGCTTGTGGTGCGCTCGGCTAATTTTCTGATCTCGTCGGCGACGACGGCAAAGCCGCGCCCCTGTTCGCCCGCCCGCGCCGCCTCGATCGCGGCGTTTAGCGCAAGCAGATTGGTCTGATCGGCTACGTCTTTAATCGTCTGAACAATGCCTGAAATCTGCTCGCTTTGTTTGCCAAGCTCGCCGATTGTCTCGGACGAGTTTTGCACCGCTCTGGACATATTTTGCATTTCGACGACGGTTTTATTGACGATTGCCGCGCCGCTTTGCGAAAGCTCCATTACGCCTTGCGCCGCTTTGCTGGTCTCTTTGGCGTTTTCGCCCACTTGAGCTATGCTTGCCGTCATTTCCTCGACGCTCGCCGCCATATCGGAGCTGGAATCGCTCGTTTTTTCGGACGCTTTCGCCACTTGCGCGCTTAAATTGGCAAGCTCCGCGCTGGCTTTATCTAGCTGTTCCGTGTCTTTTAGCAGCGAAGCGAAAGCCGTTTGCAGGGAACTTAGCAGGTTATTTACAATCTCGGCGGTTCTGCCCACCTCGTCTTGCGCCTTAACCTGTATTCGTTTTCTGAAATCGCCCGTTCGCTCTATCTCGCCCGTCATCTCTTGAATCCTGTTAAGCGGTTCGGTAATGGAGATCGAAATCACATACACAATCGCGCCCATAAGCGCCAAGCCAATACAGACGGTTACGACCATTCCAAGACTAGTCGCGGAGTAGGTTTCCGTCGTCGCCTTATTCATGCTTGCGGCGATGTTCTCTTGCATAACAACCAGATCCGCCACGGAATGCTCGACGATTTCCGCGTGATCCTGAAAGCCTTTGATAAGTTTGGCGTTCGCTTCCACGCTGAATTCGCCGACCTTAAGCTGATTGACGATAGGCGTATATACGTCGTTAATAAACGCTTTATAGTGCGTTTCTATCGCTTCGGAGAGCTTTAATTCCTCGCTGTTGCGTTCGGTTTGTTTGTAAGTTTCCCAACCTTTTTCAAACGTCTTGCGCCAATTTTCGGCGCTTTCTATGTGCGCCGTTACGGAGTGATCCGCGTGCGCGCCCGCAAATTTGCCGTTTGGATCGTGCTGGAAGGCAAGCAGCATGTCCGCCACAATCTTGCCTAACGCTCCGTTCATCGAGCCAAGTTCGCTTGCGGGCAAAGCCGCCGCGCTATACATGTGTTCGGCTTGTTCGTCCATGTTTTTCACGCCAAAATAGCCAAAAGCTCCTATAGCGGTTATCACTGTCAAAGCTATCAACGCCAAAATAATAAGTCTAGTTCCAACGCCAATTTTTCTAATCATAACGTCTCCTTTTAACTTCATTCTAGCATAATAAGCTCCTAATTTGAAAACGGAGATGGTTTATGTCAAAGATCACTATAGAAACGATAAAAGCGGCGAAGAATACGCGCAAACTCGTTACGATCACCGCTTACGACGCGCTGTTTGCAAGGCTGATCGCGCCCGAAGCGGATATTGTGCTTGTGGGCGATAGCTTGGCGATGAGCTTTGGCGGGCATAACGACACGATTGCGATTACGCTTGACGAAATGATCTATCACGCAAAAGCGGTTTGCAGAGGCGCGAGCGATTCGTTTGTCGTGTTTGATATGCCATTTGGAAGTTGCGCGAACGCAAAAACAGCTTTGGAAAGCGCGATTCGCGTCTATAAAGAAACGGACGCGAGCGCCGTTAAGATTGAAGGCGGCGTTGAAAAAGCCGACGTAATCAAACGGCTAACAACCAACGCGATCGCCGTAATGGGACATATCGGCTTAACGCCGCAATTTGCGCGTCAAAGCGGCGGTTTCAGGGTGCAGGGCAAAGACGAGGCGGCGATCGCGAAGCTAATCGACGACGCCAAAGCCGTAGAGGACGCGGGCGCGTTTGCGATCGTATTGGAAGGCGTGAAGGCAAACGCCGTTCCTCGCGTTGTCCAAAGCGTGAAAATTCCCGTTATCGGCATAGGCGCTAGCGCGGATTGCGACGGGCAAGTGCTTGTCTGGTCTGATTTGCTGGGCTTTTTCGAGGCGTTTAAGCCCAAATTCGTAAGACGTTATTTGGAGGGCGCGACGCTGGCGAAAGAGGCGATCGCCAAATTTGCCGCCGACGTTAGATCGGGCGCGTTTCCAAGCGCCGCCGAATTTTATATTTGAGAAAGAGAAGACATGCAAAAATATTCGGTAAATCAATATCTTATAGAGACCGTATTGGCGTGGGTAAAAGGAAACGAGATAGCAATACCTGAAATCCAAAGACCGTTCGTATGGGATAGCTCCAAAGTACGCGACTTAATGGACAGCCTCTATCAAGGTTACCCAGTAGGTTATCTGATTGTGTGGAAAAACCCCAATGTGCGACTCAAAGACGGAAGGGTTAGCGAAGGAAAAAAAATTCTGATTGACGGTCAACAGCGAATAACGGCGCTAACGGCGGCTATACTTGGACAATATGTCATCAACGGCGTATATGAACGAGTAAAAATAAAAATCGCTTTTCACCCAATTGACGAAAAGTTTGAGGTTCAAAATTCAGCCATTCTAAAAGATAAGACATGGCTACCTGATATTTCAGAAGTTGTAAACGGCAGCGTTTTGAAAATTGTCAGAGAGTATTTAAAGTTAAATCCAGAGACGAACGAAGAGAAAATTGAAAAAAGCGTCGCCAGCCTTGTCAATATTCCCAAAAAACAAATCGGATTGGTTGAGCTTTCATCTGATTTGGATATTGAAACAGTTACGGAAATTTTTATTCGAATAAATTCCAAAGGGGTCGTCTTAAGCCAAGCAGACTTCGCCATGAGTAAAATTGCTTCAAGCGCCGAATATAATGGAAACGAACTGCGAAAAGCGATTGATTATTTCTGTCATTTGGCGGTTGCTCCCGAGTTTTACAAACATATCGTAGATAACGACAACGAATTTGCCAAAACCGACTTTTTTCGTCAAATGGAGTGGCTGAAAACAGAAAATGACGATTTGTACGATCCAAATTACAACGATCTGATCCGCGTCGCTTTTACATCGCAATTTGAGCGCGGCAAACTTTCTGATTTGGTCAGTTTATTGTCGGGCAGGAATTTTGAGACAAGGACGTTTGAAGACAATATCGCCGAACAATCGTTTGCCGCGCTTAGAACGGGCGTTGGAAAATTCATTAACGAAACCAATTTCAAGCGCTTTTTAATGATTATTAAATCGGCAGGGTTTATTTCGTCAAAACTCATACGTTCTAAAAACGCCTTAAATTTCGCGTATATTGTTTATCTTAAACTTAAAGAGTTAAAATATTCGGAGTCGGATATAGCGCGATATGTTTGCAAATGGTTAGTATATTCCATATTGACAAGTCGTTATTCGGCCTCGCCCGAAAGCTATTTTGATTACGATATCAAGCAAATTTCAAACAGATCTTTTGACGATATATTAAAAGAAAAAGAAGAGGCTGAACTTTCAGACGCTTATTGGAATGCCTCTTTGCTTCAAAGTTTGGATACATCCGTAGCGAGTAGCCCGTATTTTCTTATCTTTCTTGTTTCTCAAGTCAAAGCCAATGACAAAGGCTTTCTTTCTAAAGAAATTTTGGTGCGCGATCTGATAGCTCAACGCGGCGATATTCATCATCTTTTTCCGCGCGATTACTTAAAAAAGAGCGGATTGGAACGCGGTGGATATAACCAAATCGCAAATTATGTTTATATGCAATCAGAAATAAATATTAAAATCGGCAATCGTTCGCCTAAAAATTATTTTGAATTGGCGCAAAATCCAGATTCTAAAATAAGCGGCATTTCAACTAAATCAGAACTATTGGAAAACCTAAGGATGAATTGTGTTCCTGCCGAGATAATGGAAATGGACTTAAAAGATTATCAAGAATTTCTAGAGATAAGAAGAAAGTTAATGGCTACTAAAATTAAAGAATACTATCTTGGGCTGTAATAACTCGCGCCATATATTGTTCAAATTGACTAGCAAACGCATTTGGTTATTTTTGGCGCTTAGGGCGATTTTTATTGCGTAAATCGACTAAAAACCGCAATCGCGACTCAAACGTCAATCTTGCAAAGCCTTTGGGGGGGGGCGGGGCCGCGGCCGGCGCGGGGCGGCGCGGGGAAGGGGGGTGGGGGGACGAGTG
>JAISMA010000213.1 GCA_031276985.1 Helicobacteraceae bacterium
CGTTGGCGGCGGCGAAAATCAAGGAAACGGAAGGAAGCGCGCTCGCTAAAGCGGCGGCGGCGAAAGAAACGCTGGAACGCGCCAAATATCACGGCGCGTATGCTCAAGCGGAAGCGAAACGATAACGATATTATTTTTGTGGATTTTTGGCGTTACGCGGAATTGCAAGAGTGGTCGATTGCGTCCGCGCCGAAGCGAAGCGTTAGCACTTCGCTTTTTCGCCCCGCGTTTGCGAGTGCCCATTAATCAATTGTCGATAGCGATTTATTGCAAATTCAGTATAATAACGCTAGACGAATGATAAATAGGCATATCGCAATGAGTAAACAGCAACGTATTCGCGATTCATTACACGATTTAATTACGTTTGAAGATACCTCCTTTGAGCAGATGCTTTGGAAAATTGTGCAAACGCCAGAATTTCAACGTCTGCGCAGAATTAAGCAGCTAGGCTTTTCCGAAATGGTATTCCCTGGCGCTACGCATACGCGATTCGCACACAGTTTAGGCGTATATCATATCGCAAAACAGTTGATACAAGTTATTAAGAGGCTAGATCAAAAACACTATAAAGAACATTTCGCTAACTATGCTATTGCAGCCGCTCTTGTTCATGATATTGGACACGGACCTTTTAGCCATGCCTTTGAGGATGTTGGTAAGGAATTAAATCTAAAAATGGCAAAACACGAAACAGTAAGCCAAATAATTATTAAGGAACGTTTTAGGAAATTATTTGACAACGAATTTGGTTTGAATGCTAGCGATAATATAGCGCTGTTTGTCGGCAAAACTTCGCCCACGATATATAATTCCATAGTTTCCAGCCAATTTGATGCGGATCGTTTAGATTATATGCAGCGAGATCGTCTAATGACTGGAACGCGAATAGGAGGCATTGATTTTACTTGGCTAATCGCAAACATTGAAATCGAACCAATTAAATTGAATGAAGACCAAGGTGATCCGTTCAATGAAATACGAACATTTGTGCTAAATTCAAAGGCATTGCAAGCTGCCGAATCGTATGTGTTGGGACTCTTTCAGCTCTATCAGAATGTTTATTTTCATAAAACAACCAGATGCGCGGAAAAAATATTTTCGCAATTATTGATTAGACTTTTTCGGCTTGTGCGGGACGGTAGTGTAAAACAAACAGGATTACCAGAAAATCATCCGCTTATAAATTTTTGCAACAAATCCGATAATCTTGATGCGGCGTTAGCCCTTGATGATACGGTAATAATGGGAGCTTTATCATCTATGGAACAGGCTACGGACAAAATTATGAAAATTTTTTCATCTCGTATAAGGAATAGAAAATTACTTAAATGCGTTGACATTGGGGAGCGTTTAGCAGAAGAATTCGGTCGCGAAGAAATGCCAGAAAAAAAGACCGCTTTTGAGCGCATCGGAGAAGCGCTGGATGGTTGGATTAGCGCGAGCGACGAGAAAAAGGAACGAATACTGCTTGACAAAGGAACTCGTCTGCCGTATAAAAAGATTGAGGTTGACACAATCCCAATGAATCAAATTTGGATTCGTAAAAAGTCTGGCAAATTGGTCGATGTTACAGAATATTCGCAAACTGTGAACTCGTTGCGTTCTTTCAGCTTCTATAGGGCATACTATGATGACGAGGACAAAGATGCGAAGCGCGAGATTGATAATGCGATTGATCAAGCAATTAAAGGAGTAAGACCATGACAAAAGAGAAGCAAATTATTGAGGTCATCCGCGTTGCCGGAGGAAAATTTGTCGGCCGAACTAGATTGCAGAAAACTTGCTATTTGTTGAGCCTAATTGGCGATTTTAAGGGTTTCAATTTTGGTTATTATCATTATGGTCCTTATAGCGAGGACTTAACCGAAACGCTTGAGATAGCGTGTGCGTTTGGCGGTATAACGGAAAAAGTAGAGCGAACAAATTGGGGCGCGTTATACTCTATTTACAACGTCGATGATAAAGCGTTGCAGGAAAATTCTATTAGCAAAAACGGTTCTGGGCTGATAGAAAAAGCCAAATCATCTGATTCGGTTATACTTGAACTTGCGGCTACGGCAGCATATTTTGCTACACAACAAAACAAAGATCCTTGGAAAGAGACATCCGATTGCAAGCCCGAAAAGTCCGATAATGGTAGGCTAGAGCAGGCAAAGGCGTTGTATGCGGAGCTTCGGAATATTGCGCCTGAACTGCCCGCAATATCGTAGTGATTGCGGTTCGAGGCACACTTGCTTGGCAAGAGTGCGACAAATTGGCAAGCAATGCAAAACTAATTTTATAAAAGCGGCAAAACAGCAATTGCGCGGGTAACAAAGCGTCGCGCAGACTAATTTTTGCGCGTTCGATTTCCGCTACGTTTAGTGCTTGCGATAAACGCGCGGTCAGCTTCGTCGCAAGGCGCGTCGGGAACGTTTGCCAGCGCCGCGTTAAACGCTTCCAAAGAACCTCTTTCGGCGCGTTTAAGCAGATAGGTTTCCGTATCGATCGCGGCGATCTTTTCGGCGAGCGCGGAGGCGATTAGCTGATTGATCGACGCGCCCTCGCGTTTTGATAGCTCTCTCGCGGCGCGGTGCAACGAATTTGGCAAACGCAAACTAAGCGTCATCGTTTATCCTTTTTAAGTAATCTTGCGGGCGAAGGATTTCAACGCCGAAACGCGCGGCGCGGCGAAAATCTTTCGCGTTGAACGTAACTATAATTTTAGCGCAAGCGGCGACGGCAAGCTCCAAAACCAAGTCGTCTTTTGGATCGCACAAAACGGGTCGCCACAGATAGTAGATTTTCTGTTTATGCGCGGCTTGACAAACGTAATCCAAAATCGCGCCTATCGCTTCGTCGCTCAAGGCTTTGTTTGGATGCGATCGCTTTGCCGCGTCCTCGTATTCTAAGATTAGCGGCGTTGAAACGGCGATTTGGAATTTGTCCGACGGCAACAGGCTAAGCAGTCTAAACGACGCGCCGTTACGAGAGTGCGTAGCCAAGACGAATACGTTTGTATCGATGATGATTCGATCGGGTTTGTCCGTCATAATGGTATTATATACGATACTTTATAAATCCGCGAAAGTCTTCTGCGCGCTTGTTCTCGGGCGTAGCGTTGGCAAACCTTCGCGCCTTTTTGGATGAGGCTTATTAACGTTTTACGGATTTAGCGCCGTATTTTTTGTTTTCGCGACGCGCCGCCGCCGCTGAATGCGGGCGACATCCAGATCGATTTACTACGCGCCGCGTAAAAGGCAACGGCGGCGAGAGGATCGAGATTTGGATCGACGATCGCCAAAAGGCG
>JAISMA010000235.1 GCA_031276985.1 Helicobacteraceae bacterium
TCGCATTCGCCAAACCGTTCCGCGATCGCCGCCGCGACTTTGCCGTAACCAAAAAGCGTCATTCTCATATCGCGCCTATCTTATCTTGATCGTAATTAGCGCCAGCACGTTTGAAAGCAGCGCGATAATCCAAAAACGCACGATGATTTTGTTTTCCGCCCAGCGCATTAACTCGAAATGATGATGCAAAGGCGCCATTAAAAACATTCTGCGCCGCCTTAACTTGTAGCTGCCCACCTGCAAAATCACCGAAATCGTCTCCACGACAAATATAAAACAGATCAGAATAAGCAGCGCCTCCGTTTTGGAGATGATCGCGAGATAGGCGATGAACGCGCCGATCGAAAGACTTCCGCTGTCGCCCATAAACACTTCGGCGGGATTGGCGTTGAACCACAAAAATCCCAAAAGCGCGCCGAGCATAGCCGAAGCGATCACCGCCATTTCGCCCGCGCCCGATACGCTTGGCAGTAAAAGCGACTGGCTCATCTGCGCGTGTCCGGATATATAGACGAACACGGTTAGCGTGGCGATTGCGAATATGCCGGGCGCGGCGGCGAGTCCGTCGAGTCCGTCGGTGATATTGACGGCGTTGCTTGCGCTCACGAAAACGATTATCCAGAAAAACGACATATACAAGCCAAAATCGGCGATCGGCTCTTTGATAAACGGCAAATATAAAAGCGTGTTGAGGTTTGAAACGAATAAGAGCAGCGCCGAAACGATCGCGGCGGCTAAAATCTGCAAAACGAATTTCAGTCGCGCCGAAAGCCCTTTGTCGTTTTGCTTGTGGTAGATTTTTCTAACGTCGTCAAGCATGCCGATCGCGCTAAAAAGCGCAATGGTTAGGATTCCGCCCCAAGCGAAAACATTGCTTAAATTGACGCTAAGTAGCGTGGCGATCAGCGCGCACGCGGCGATAACCGCGCCGCCCATTGTCGGCGTGTTCTGCTTGCTTCTGTGATGTCCGGCGGGCGCGTGCGAAAGTATCGGCTGCGTGGCTCCTTGGCGCTTTGCCCAGACGATAAAACGCGGAAAAAACCAGAGCGCAAGCGCGAAAGCCATGCAAAAAGCCGCGCCCGATCTAACCGTGATATACGAAAAAAGGTTGAACGGAAGCCGCTCGGCGAGGAAGTAGAGCATAAAGAAGCCTAACTTGATTTTAAGGCGGTAATTATATTATATTACTTCATAATCACTCCGAATGTTAAAGGTTTCAAATGGCTTCAAAAAAAAAGGTACAAAAAACGGTCTTGGTAATCACGGACGGCATTGGCGTTAAACCCAAAAGTCCGTACAACGCCTTCGACAACGCCGTAAAGCCCGCCTACGACAAGCTCTTTGCCGCGCTGCCGCATTCGCTTCTGACCACGCACGGTTTGGCGGTCGGTTTGCCAAAAGGTCAAATGGGCAACAGCGAGGTCGGGCATTTGACGATTGGCGCGGGGCGGGTTTTATATCAGGATTTGGCGAGAATATCCAAGTCAATCGACGAGGGAACGTTCGCGCAAAACAAGGTTTTCTGCGATCTGCTGGACAAAAGCGAGCGCATTCACCTAATAGGGCTGTTAAGCGACGGCGGCGTGCATTCGCACATCGATCACATTCTCGGCGTGGCGCACCTTGCCGTCGAAGCGCAAAAAACGGTCTTTTTGCATTTTTTCACCGACGGGCGCGACGTTTCGCCGACAAGTTCGCCGCTGTATCTCAACGACGCTAAGCAGATATTAACCGATCGCATTATCTTGGCGAGCGTTGGCGGGCGCTACTACGGCATGGATCGCGACAATCGCTGGGAGCGAATCAAACGCGCTTACGACGCGATCGTTTTAGGCGAGCCAAAGGCGAGCGTCGCGGCGGAGCAATACTGCCGCGATCGCCACGCTCACGGCGTTACGGACGAGTTTATCGAGCCTGTCGCCTCGCCGTATTACGACGGCATGCAAGACGGCGACGCGGTTTTGTTTTTGAACTTCCGCAGCGATCGCATGCGCGAGATCGCGCAGCTAATCGGCGATATTAACTTCGCGCCGATCGAGGTCGAAAAGCGAAGCGTTTTCACGGCGACGATGACGGAGTACAACAAATCGTTTAATTTTCCGATACTTTTCCCCAAAGAAAACCTAAAAAACACGCTTTGCGAGGTAATCTCCAAAGCCAAACTGAAGCAATTTCACGCCGCGGAAACCGAAAAATACGCGCACGTTACGTTTTTTCTCAACGGCGGCGCGGAAGAGCCGCTCAAAGGCGAAACGAGAGCGCTAATCCCTTCGCCAAAAGTCGCCACTTACGATCTGCAACCCGAAATGAGCGCCGATTTGGTAGGCGACGCGGTGTTGAAGGCAATTGACGGCGCTTTTGACTTTATCGTCGTTAATTTCGCCAACGGCGACATGGTTGGGCATACGGGCAACTACGAAGCGGCTTTGAAGGCGGTCGAGGCGGTAGATCGCAACATCGGGCGAATCGTCGAATCGGCGGAGAAATCGGGCTACAGCTATATGATTGTCGCCGATCACGGCAATTGCGAGGAGATGCGCGACGCGACGGGCAAGGTACTAACCAATCACACGGTTGGAGACGTGTGGTGTTTTGTCAAAGCTGAAGGCGTAACGGCTATTGAAAACGGAGGGCTTAACAACGTCGCGCCTACAATTCTTAAAATAATGGGGCTTCCGATTCCGGTCGAAATGGATAAGCCGCTGTTTTAAGCGTTTCTTAAATTTATGCAAAGGAGCAAAGATGAAATTTAGCGGACAGAACGTTTTAATCACGGGCGCGGGCAAAGGCATAGGTAAAGAGATCGCGACGGTCTTGGCGGGCTTTGGTCTGAAAACGTGGATCAATTACAGAAGCGGCGCAAAGGAAGCCGACGATCTGAAAACGGCTATCGAAGCCGAAGGAGGCAAAGCCGCCGTTATCGGTTTTGACGCTACCGACGAAGCGGCGTTTACCG
>JAISMA010000023.1 GCA_031276985.1 Helicobacteraceae bacterium
TTTCCTCGCGCCGCCATTTTTGAGCCGATCGCCGTATCCTCGCCGTAGGTGAAACTGCGCCAGTATTTATCGCCGTAGTTAAACTCGACTCCGATCGCGCCGCTTTCAGACCAAAACGCGGGAGTTTGAACGCCGATATGGAGGTTTTGCCCCGTTTTGGAATCGTTTGAGCCTAGCATTTTGCGGTTTCCGCTTGGATCGGTTTGGCTAACCGAATAGCCGACGAAAAACTTAACGTCGTCCAGAAAACCGCCGCTAAATTCGCCTACGCCCTCTTGAGCGTACACTATGGAAGCGGCGTTGATCGCGCCGAAATCGCGGAAGCCGTTTTTGGGCGCTCCCGAAGCGTCAAATTCGTAGCCGATCAGATTTACGGCGCGAATAAACTGCGTAACGACGCGATGTTGTCCGTCGTAATATGGCTGAAAGATCAAGCCCGCCATATCGATGTTGTCTTTGTGCGAGCCGTCTTTGTAGGTTGCGTAATCCGCGCCGTCTTGACTAAAGCGCGGTTTGGCGTTTGTCAGTCCGCGACCCAGACAGAGCTTTGCGTACATGCCCGAAACGCCCGTTAATTTGTCGAGCGAAAGCTGAAAACTCGCGCCGTCAAACTCGGCGTTCACCATTTGACTAAGCGGCGATTGCGCCGCGTCGTCTTCGCGGTAATGCAGCGGAATTCCGCCCGTGGAAGGGCGGCGACCAATACTAGCGCTAAAGGGCAGATTTTCGCCAAAAGTTCCGCTATAGATGAAAAACGCCTGTTGCAGTCTTATCGCGTCGTCCGAAGCGCTTTCCGACGAGATCCAGTCGAAGTTGTCGAAAGCGGCTGGTCTTTGCGAATGGTTGATCGAATCGCCGTAGAGTTTGTTGTACGACAGCCGTCCGAAAAAACTAAGCGAGCTTTGCGGCTGATATTTCATGTCGAGTCGCAAGCGGTTGCTAAACAGCGCGTCGTTTTTGGCGCTTGAGCCGTCGGCGAATTTGTAGCGAATGTTATCCACGCTTGAGCGCAGATCGACGCTGAATTTGAGATTGTCCTGCGCGCTTTGCTTTTTGACGTCGCTAAGATCGCTTTTTAAGCGCGCGATCTCGGCTTTGAGCGCGTCGATTTCGTCGTTATCGGCGGCATACGCGGCGCTAAAGCCGCCAGCGCCGCCAAATAAAAACGCCGTCGCAAGAGCGGTTTTGTAAATCATGATTTACTCCTTTTTTGTCATTTCCGCGAAAACGGAAATCTATAAACGGCGGAGCGCGACGATCGGCTTGCGGATTTTGTTTTCGCGCAAAGCGTCGCCGCGTTCGCCATAGACCTAACTTTACGCGCTTGCTTTAAGCATGGCTTTATACATTGGCATAAGCGCATGCACCTTCAGTAGCCACCACATCCAGCGCTCTTGCGTCGGATCTAACGGCGCGCTTGGAAGCAACGTGTCCGTTCCGTCCGCGCCCTTGTAGCCAAACTCCAGCATCATCACGCTGCCGTAGTTGGTAATCAGCGGGCAAACCGTGTAGCCGTTGTACTTTTGGCTTGGCTCTTTGCCCTGCATCACATCGACGAGGTTTTGCGCGACGACTCCGTAATGTTTGCGCGCGCTGCCGCCCGTTTTGCCAAACGGCGTGGCTACAATGTCGCCCGCGCCAAAAATTTCAGGGTAGGTTTCGCTTTGAAGCGTTTCGATATTGACCTTCAAAAAGCCCGTCGGATTAGCCAATTTCGGATTTTGCGCCACGACGCTAGCGCCGCTTTGATTTGGCACGACGTGAATAAAATCGTACGGCTTGACGACAAGTTCGCTCTTTTCAACCTCGATTCCAAGCTCTTCGTCCATAACCAGTTTCGGTACGGCAAAAGCGGCTTCGCGCCGATTGGCGTCGATTTTGACCAGCTTATGTTTGAACTCGCTTGACATCTCGCGTTTGGAGTAGAGCTTTTCGATAGCGTCCGCGTAAACTTTCACGCCAAACCACGCGCCGCCGGGCATCATCTGCGTTAGGCTCGCGTTGTCGCGTTTGCCGCCGCGCCGTATGTAATCCTGCGCCAAAAACGCGATCTTTTTGGGCGCGCCGCCGCATTTAAGCGGCGTTGTCGTTTCGCAAAACAGCGCCGAAACTTTGCGCGATTCGCTTAGTTTGGCTAACTCTCGCAACTGATCCCACGCCGCGATCGCGCCTTCATAGGCGTAGATCGAGGCTATGCCGTTTTTGCCAAGCATGGAGCGATTCAAGCCTTCGATCGCGTCGTAATTTAGATCTATTCCCGCCGCTATCACCAAAAAGTCGTAGCCGATCGTCTCGCCGTTTGCCGTCGTTACGCTTTTGCCGTCGGGATCGATCGCGATTGCCTTTTGCTTGATCCACTTCGCGCCTTCGGGAATGTAATCCGCGTTATCGAGTTTTGGATAATCCGCGCTCACGACCCCGCCCGCAATCAGGCTAAACGCGGGCTGGTAGAGGTGCGTTTGCGTATCGTCGATAATCGTAATATCGGGATCTTTAAGCAGATCGCGTAGCTTCGCGGCTGTGGAAAGTCCCGCCGCTCCCGCGCCGATAACGACGATTTTGCCTTTTGCTTCGATCGGCGCGGCTTGCGCTTTGCTCGGCGCGATCAAAGGGTTGAGAGCCAGCGCCGCGCTTGCCGCTCCCGCTAGTTTGAGCGCTTCGCGGCGCGAAAGAGCCGTTTTGCATGTGGTCATATTTGCTCCTTTTCTAAAAGATTGGACGTAGAAATATATCAGTTTTTTTCTTTAAGTATTCTTAAAAATGAATAATTTCGTATAAAAATCTCTTGAAATATAAAAGAAATGTAATATAATAAGGTTTCAAATCAACCACACGGAGGCACAATATGAGAAAGGTTTTCATCGCGCTGATAGCTTTGGCGCTTGCGGCTACGACGGCTTTTGCGGACGGCGAAGCCGACACGGGACAGCGTATTTACCTGAAGTCGCTACGCGATCACACGGGCATGAACGGCGCGGATTTCGCGGCTTTACACACGACGGCGGAGTGGAACGCTCTTTTTGGCGGCGACGCGGAAGGCTTTGTCAATGAGATTGGCGAAAAGTATCCAAACGCCAAACCATACCTAAGCGGCGAAATGTTCGCAAAACACAAACCCTACTTGAAGGCGTTTATGACGAGCTATTCCAAAGATAGCGGAAATTTTCCAAGCTGCAACTAACCGCGCGGGCGCGATCGCCTCGCGCCCCCGTTCGTTTTCTCGCTAGTTGCGCGGAATTAGAATTTGCCGCCTTCAACGATCAGGTCTTCGGGTTTGACGAAATCGCCGTAATATGGTTTTAACGTTTCGTTAAACGCTTTTAGCGCAAACTTTTCTTTGCCTAATTGTTCAAAGGTTTTGTTGATCCAATCTTTCAACTCCTTATTGCCTTTTTGCACCGCTGGAGCTATCGGATCAACGCCGCCTAAAGAGCCTATGCCCACCTTATAACCCTTATTTTCCAGCGCCCACGCCAAAACCAGCGTATTATCTTGCGTTAAAGCCGCGCCGCGCCCGTCTCTAAGCGCTTGAAAAGCGTCGGAAATCTGATCGTATTTTATTAACGATATTTCAGGGTGATTTTTGGTGAAATATACGTCGGCGGTAGTGCCGCGAATAACGATCAGTTTCTTACCTTTTAACTGCTTGAGATCGGTAATGTAATCTTTCTCGTGAGAGACTACGCCGATCGCGGTTTTGAAATACGGATTGGCAAAGTCGACCCGTTTTTTACGCTCGTCGGTTACAGTGAAATTGGCGAAAACTATATCCGTTCGCCCGCTTTCTAGTATATCCACTCTTGTCGCGGGTTCTACGATCGTATATTCGACCTTATTTTCGTCGCCCAAAAGCTCTTTAGCAAGCCGTTTTACGAAATAAATATCGTATCCTACGTTTTTGCCTTTGGCGTCGATATAGCCAAACGGCGGCTTATCGCCGAAAACCGCGACTCTTAAAACGCCTCTAGCTTTGATCGCTTCAGGCGACGAAGGGTGCGAAAAGGACTTTTCAGCTCCAAACATAACGCCAAAACTTAACAAAGCCAGCGTTAATACTCTAAACAACTTTTTCATCTGTTTTTCCTTTACAAATTGAAATCAAAACGGCTCAAAAACCGTTTAGCGCGATCGCTTTTTGGGCTTTCAAAAAACTGCTTTGGCAGTCCCTCTTCCACAATCTTGCCCGCGTCCATAAAGATCAGGCGATCAGCGATCGCTTTAGCAAAACCCATTTCGTGGGTAACCACTATCATTGTCATGCCCTCTTTGGCAAGTTCCAGCAGACAATCCAAAACCTCTCTAACCATTTCAGGATCGATCGACGCCGTTATCTCGTCAAAAAGCATTACGCGCGGATTCATAGCCAGCGCCCGCACGATTGCGACGCGCTGTTTTTGCCCGCCGCTAAGCTCTCTTGGATAAGCGTTTTTCTTGTCCGCCAAACCCACTCTTTGCAATAAAGTCATCGCTTTTTCTTCCGCTTCCGCCCTCCTTGTTTTTAGTACTTTGATCGGTCCCAGCGTTATGTTGTCTATGACGTTCATGTGCGGGAAGAGATCGTAATTTTGAAAGACCATTCCGATCTCTTTGCGCGCATGGCGTTTGTCGGCGCGTTTATCGCCGATATTAACGCCGTCGAAAATAATTTCTCCCTCGTCTATTGCCTCAAGCGCGTTAATCGTTTTTAATAGCGTGCTTTTGCCGCAGCCGCTAGGACCGATTATCACCAGAACTTCGCCCGCTTTTAGCGACAAATTAACGTCGCTTAAAACTTCCGTTTCGCCAAATCTTTTATATACGCCTTTTAGCGTTAGTAAATCAGCCATTGTTATTAACGCTTTTTTCTAATTTGCGCGATAAAAGCGATATGGGATAGCAGATAATAAAATACAGAAAAAATATAAAGCCGTAGATCCAAAACGCCGATCGCGGCGCGTTTAACAAACTAAGCTCTATTATCTGTTGCCCAATCTTAAGTACTTCGACGACGGCGATCATCGCGACAAGCGGCGTGGTTTTGATGATCCGCGTCGCAAGATTGATCGACGCGGGCAAAAGCCGTCGCAAAGTTTGCGGAATAATCACGTAAATATATATCTGCGTTTGGCTTAATCCCAGCGCGGCGGCGCTTTGCTTTTGATGAACGCTTAAGCTAGAAACGGAAGCGCGAACCAGATCGCTCATCTCCGCCGTCCCCCAAATAGTAAAAACGATAATGCCCGTAAGCTCGCCGCTCCATCTAACTCCAAAAAGCGTCGCAAAACCGTAATAAAAAACGAAAAGCCACACGATCGGCGGTATAATCCGCATACTTTCAAGATATAGTTTATACGCAATCCTTATATATATTTTTTTGCTCAAAGCGATCGCGCCAATAACAACTCCGAAAATCGCGGAAAAAACGATAGATATTAACGCGATTCTGATCGTAATCCACAGCCCGCCTAAAAGCCGTTCAAGATTGTTTAGATCGAATAAAACTTCAACGCCCGAAAACACCGAATTTAACCTTTTTCTCCGCAAAATGAACCGCGATCGATATAGGCAGTAGTAGCGCAAGATACGCTGCCACAAGCATAATCAGCGCTTCGGCGGTGGCGTAATGAATGGATATTACGTCTTTTGCCGCCGCTAAAATATCGCCGATCGCAATGATACTTACGACGGAAGTTTCTTTGACCAAAAAGATCATATTCGCGCCAATCGACGGCACGGATACGATCAGCGCCTGCGGAACTATGACGTAAAGCGCGGTTTGAAAGCGGTTAAGTCCCAAAGCGCTCGCCGATTCAAGCTGCGCTTTTTCCACCGCTTCAAGTCCGCCGCGAAAGGCTTCCGCCATATAACTGCCGCCCAAAAACGCAAGCCCGACGAAAGCGCATGTTTCGGCTTCCAACTTCAAGCCAAAATGCAGGAAAAACAGTTGAATTAAAAGCGGCGTATTGCGCGAAAGCTCGATATAACTTCTGATAAACCAGCCGATATACGGCGTTTTGTAATACAGAATAAACGCGCATATAAGTCCGATCAAAATAGAAAGCGTAATTCCGCAAAACGCTAAATACAGCGTGTAACCAGCCGCGTTTATATAAAGCGGCAGGCTATCTATCATCAGATCGTAATCTAGCGTCATTTTTCGCTCGCTTTTTTAATGGTTTATCTCGAAAAATAGCTCTTTCCACGAAGTCGCTTTGCTCTTGATAGCGCCCGTTTCAAATAGAAAGTCGCTAAAAAGCGTTATGTTCTCGGAAGGCTTGATTGAAAACCTCAAGTCGTCGCTTGCGATCACGCCGTATATTAGCTCCTTTGGCTCGTTCGTTTTTGTCGCTTTAATATATAGCTCCGCCGCTTCGCTTTGGTTTGCGTTAATCCAATCGATCGCCTCCTCAAACGCCGCATAAACCGCTTTGGCTAATTTCGGATTTTTGACGTAAAAATCTTCGCTTGTCCATACCATTAGATTGGTATGCAGATCGCCTACAATTTCGCGGCTAGTTAAAAAGCGGTGAACTAGCGGCGATTTTACTTCAAGCGTATTAAACGGCTCGGTGGCGATATGTACCGTAATATCTTTTGCGCCGCTCGTTAAAGCGATTAGCGCGTCGGGCTGTTTAAGCGATACGGTTTTAACGTCGAATTTATCGTAATTTTTAACGCCAAACTCTTTGGCGCTCGCCATTTGCAATAATACCGCCTGAAACGACGATTTCACCGCCGAAACCGCGATCCGATCGTCTTTGCCAATATCGCGCAACGTTTTTAAGGACGGATTGTTTGTATTAAAGTAATACAACGCCTGATCCAAAGCGACAAAACCTTTTACTTTGCCTTTTGTTTTATCCCAGAGTCTCAAAAACGGCGCGACTCCGCCGCTAACAAAATCCACCCGTCCCGTAATTAGCGCGTCGTTTCCATTTGCGCCGCTTCCAAAGGTGATCCATTGCGTCGTAACGTTGCCGAGTCCCGCCGCTTTCGCGTGTTTTTCGATGAGTTTGCGCTCCTCGATTACGGTTAGCGGCAGATAATTTACGCCGTACGCTTTGCTTAATCTGACTTCGGATTGCTCCGCAAAAAGCGCCGAAACAAATAACGCCAGCGCCAATGCTCTCTTAATCATTTTAAACTCCTTTATTGAATTTATTGAAATACCCGCGCCAGATCGGAATCGGCGTGATTGCCGCAACGCCGATAATCGTCAAAATCAATCGACAGACCGTATTTAAGGCGAAGCTCTTGAAGCCCGATCGACAGACGAACGTAATACTCAAGCGATCCGATCGTTTGATTGTGTTTTGCGCCAAAAAAACTACCGGGGCGCGGCTGCCAAACCACATTAACGGAACTTACGCCGTTTTTCGCCAGATCTTCCGCTTCGCTTAAAAGCAGTTTTAGACCCTCTTCCTCGCTTTTAACGCCGTACGGCGGCGCGAGTTCCACGCCCGCTACAATGCCCGTATTGACGCGACTTTCGCCAAATATTTCAACCGCGTCGCACAGCCGTTTTTTCCACTCTTTATAACCCACCCATTTTGCTTTGCCCGGACATACGGCGTTAAAAATGCTCTCTCCGAAAACCTCGATATTATATGTGAGGCTTGTAACGCCCGTGTTGTCGTAAATGCGTTTTATTTGCTCCTTTGAAAAAGCGGTGCATATAAGTTGCGCGGGAAAGCGATCCGTTTCAAAGCGCTCTCCGATCGCCTGCAAAATCTCGATATAAAAATCAACCTCTTTGTCAAACGGTTTTTCTCCGCGATAATCGCTTCCGCTTGTGAGCGCGATCGCCGTAAATCTGCCCTTTTCTTTTAACGCCTCGTCGATCGTTTCGCCAACGTCTTTAATCGTGATTCGCGTAGGCATTTCTATCTCTTCGCGCTGCGTTTTGAGGTTATTAACTATATCGCAAAATTTGCAACCTCCGCCGCCGCTATTTTCCGTCCAAAAATGGCAGTAGCGGTTTGGCACGACATATAGTCTTTGCGGGCGGGCGCTTACCACGTTTTGCATAATTGCGCCGCTTGAAGTACGCTTATCGTAATAATCGGGTTTATCCCAAAAAAACGTCTCGTCGATCGCCTCGCCTCTATCGGTTATCATCAGTTTGTCGTCGATTAGATCGACGATATACGGATTTTGCTCGATCGGCGTCGGCGTGGCGATCACGGACGTGCCATCGCGCAATGTAAGCGCTTCGGGACGCGCCGTTAATTTGCCGTCTCGCGTGCCGAAAATATGCGTGCCGCCGCCTTGATGAACGCTTGGATCAAACGCGCTTAAAGCGCGATCGGTATAAGCCACGCCGCGTCGGTGCATATCGATTTTTAGCGCCAGCAAACGCGGAAAATCGGGGTATTTTGCCGTAACTTCGTCAAAACTAAGGCGTTTTTCAGCGCTCACGCGATCTCCTTTTTTGCCAAACGATCAAGATGATTAAAATACGGGCGTCTTTCGCGCTCCTCTTTTATGCGAGTTTTGATCGATTCGTCGCGCAAAGCGATCGGCTCGAAAAACCACGCGGCCGCAACGTCCACATCGCCGTATTTTTCTTGCGCTTTTTTGTAATAGGTTTCAAACAATTTGCCGCTTACGACCGATCGCGTAACTTTTAGCGAAATTTTGTAAGTTTTACGATCGTTTGTAATCAGCAGTAGCGCGACGGGTTTGTCAAACCAGATCGCGCGCGTTAAATTGCGATTTGTCAGCGAAGATTCCAAAATCTCCAGCAGTACGATCTTTTCGCCGTCGAACTCGATTGAGCCTTTCACCACAGGGTGCGGCGCGCCGTTTTCGTCGATTGTAACCAACGCTTTGATCGCGTCTTTTTCGTTTAGGCGCTCCAAAACGGCGCGATCTATTGCTTCATTCCCCATTTGATCACCGTCCTTTTTTCTATGTTTCTGAATACGACGTTTTCCACCAAAATCCCGATGATGATGACCGTTAGCAAGCCCGCGAAGGCAAGATCGATGTCAAGCTGTTGGCGCTTTTCGTAGATAAACCAGCCAAGCCCGCCTTTGCCGCCCGCCACGCCAAAAACCAGCTCGGCGGCGATCATCGTGCGCCAGCCAAACGCCCACGCGACTTTAAGTCCCGTCAAAATGCCGCCGAACGCGGCGGGAATCAGCACTTTGAACACAAAGCCAAAGCCGCTTAATCCGTAGTTGCGCCCGACCATACGCAACGTTTGACTGACGCTTGTAAAACCGTTGTAGGTATTGAGCGCGATTGGCCAGATGACCGCGTGGCAGATGACAAAAATAATGCTCGGCGCGCCAAGCCCGAACCAAAGTAGCGCCATTGGCAACAAAGCGATCGGCGCTAGAGGATTTAGCATGGCGGTTACGACCTCCAAAAAATCCCTGCCGATTTGCGTTGTAACGCCCGCAATCGTAAGGCTTAACGCTATCGCTATGCCAATGCCGTAAGCGCTAAAAAGCATAATAAGCGATCGCCCCACTTTTGCGCCAAGCTCGCCGCTTGCGATTGAGTTCCAAAAGCCCTCCAGCGTCGCCGATAGCGTCGGAAAAATCAGCGCGTTGTCCAAAATCACGGCGTAAATCTGCCAGATCGCCGCCAGCGCCAGCACGATCAGCGTTTTTCTAAACCAGCCCAGCGCGAACAGCCGCTCGTAAAAACTTAGCGCGATCTTCTCCTCCGCGC
The DNA here is from genome assembly GCA_031276985.1 of Helicobacteraceae bacterium. Classification (GTDB taxonomy): domain Bacteria; phylum Campylobacterota; class Campylobacteria; order Campylobacterales; family SZUA-545; genus JAIRNH01. The sequence goes on from JAISMA010000023.1 coordinate 9,661, forward strand.
GCTCTTTTGTCGCGTTTAGTTTGTTTTCCAGATCGCTTTTATATGACATATTCCACTTTGTCCTTAAACAATATCGCGTTGATTTTTTCTTTCAAAGCCGCGTCGCGCGCGGCGGGGCTATCTAGCTCGATCGTCTCGACAACCTCCCCCGGGTGAGGACTTAGCATTACGATCTTGCTGCCCAAAATTAGCGCTTCGTCAATCGAATGCGTTACAAAAGCCAGCGTGAAACCCTCTTCGTGATAAAGCCGCAAAAGCTCCTCCTGCATTTGCGATCTGGTCAGCGCGTCCAGCGCGGCGAACGGCTCGTCCATTAGCAACGTTTTTGATTGCGCCGCAAGCGCTCTCGCAATCGCCGCCCGCTGTTTCATTCCGCCCGAAAGTTGATGCGGATAGCTATGCGCGAATTTCTCCAGCCCCGTTTTTTTAAGGTAAATCATCGCCTCGTCGTTAGCCGCCTTTCGCTTCAGTCCGCGCGCGTGGCGGATTGCGAACGCGACGTTTTCCAGCGCGGTTTTCCACGGCATAAGTTGATCAAACTCCTGAAACACCATCGCCCGATCGCCGCTAGGCTTTTCGACGAGTTTGCCGTCCACTTTGATTGAGCCGATCGCGGGCTTGAGAAAACCGCCGATCGCTTTTAAGATCGACGATTTGCCGCAACCCGATCGCCCAAGCAAAATGAGCCTTTCGCCTTTTGCGGCGCTAAAGCTCACGCCTTTGACGGCGGTAATAAGATAACCCTCCGTTTTGTATTGGAGGGTTAAGTTCTCGATTGCCAAAAAATCATTGCACGGCGTCAAAAAACAGCTCTTTCCAATCTTTGGCTTTGCGCTTTGTAGCGCCCGTTTCAAATAGAAAATCGCTGAAAATCGTGATATTTGGCAGAGGCTTAGTTTGGAAGTTAAGCTCTTCTCTCAGTATCTGCTCGGTTAGTTCTGGCGATTCTTTGGATTTGTACGAAGCCAGATAGACCGCCGTCGCCTCTTTCGGATTTTTGTTGATCCATTCGTCGGCTTCGTTTAGCGCCGCTACGATCGATCGCGCCAGCTTCGGATTTGCCTTGTAGAAAGTATCCGTCGTCCAGACGATATTGGTCGAGTGCGCGCCGCCGAAATAATCGTACGAGCTATATACCTTGTGAAGTTTTGGATCTTGCAACTCCAGCGTACTATACGGTTGCAAGCCGATATGCCCCGTGATTTCGCTTTTGCCGCTTGTAAGCGCCACGTATGCGTCGGGGTGTTTGAGCGTAACCGTGAGGTGATCGAACTTGTCGTAGTTTTTGATCCCAAACTCTTTTGCGACGGCGATCTGAAGCGTGAGCGCCTGAATGGAAACCTTCACGCTAGGTAGCGCGATTCTGTCCTTATCGCTTAAATCCTTGAGCGTTTTGACCTTTGGATTGTTGGTAACGAACACGATCGGCGCTTCGTTTAGCGAAGCTAACGCTTTGACTTTGCCCTCCGTTTTGTCCCACAGCCGTATAAACGGCGCGACGCCGCCGCTAACCAGATCGGCTGTGCCGCTTAAAAGCGCGTCGTTGGCGGTTGAGCCGCCGCCAAAAGTCGCCCACTCGATCTTGACGTCGCCAAGCCCCGCGCTTTTTGCGTGCTTTTCGATGAGCTTATGCTCTTCGGCAACGATCAAGGGCAGATAGCCCAAACCATATTGCTTGCTGATGACAAGCGAACTCTTTTCGGCGAACAGATTTAGCGATAGCGCCAAAAACGCCGCCGCGACAACGATTGATCTCATTGTCAACCTCCAATGTTGATATTTCAAAGCGGAATACTACGCTTAGTTGCCTAAAAAGTCAATATTGTTGATTGTGTTACTTTGGTTTTTAAGCGCCCGCGCAATACAATTTGCCAATCACAACCAAAAGGAAAACGCAATGGCTCTCAATATATTCTGGTTTTTGCCGACGGCGGGCGGCGACGGCAGGTATCTTGGCAAATCATCTTCGGGACGGCGATCGACAAACGCCTATCTGCGCCAGATCGCGACGACGGCAGAACTGCTAGGTTACGACGGCTTGCTTGTGCCGACGGGTAGCGGCAATCTTGATCCGATCGTTACCGCCGCGTCTTTGGCGACGGCGACAAGCCGCATTAAACTGCTAGTCGCCCTGCGCCACACCGCGACGGGCGGACCTACCGTTTTTGCGAGGCAAACCGCCACGCTTGACGAGGCGCTAAACGGACGACTGCTCTACAATATCGTGCCGGGCGCGTGGCCAGACGATCGCTTGCGCGAAGGCGTATCGCTAAATCACGACGAGCGTTACGAATCGGCGGACGAGTTTTTCACGATCTGGAAACGGCTAATGCTAGGCGAAAACGTAACCTTCAAGGGCAAATACTACCAAGTCGAGAACGCCGAAAATCTATATTGGGGCGTTCAAAAGCCCTATCCGCCGCTATTTTTTGGCGGATCGTCAAACGCGGCGCATGATTTTGCCGCCAAACACGTCGACACCTATCTAAGCTGGGGCGAACCGCCGTCAATGGCGGCTGAAAAGATCGCCGACGTGAAAAAACGCGCCGCCGCGTTAGGCAGGAGCGTACGCTTTGGTTTTCGGCTTCAAGTCATCGTGCGCGAGAGCGAAAAGGAGGCGTGGGAAGCGGCTGGGCGTTTGATTAGCCGCCTTGACGACGAAACGATCGAAACGGCGCAGGCAAGACAGCGAAGCTCCGATTCAATCGGGCAAAAACGTATCAGCGATCTGCATAACGGCGATCGAAGCAAGCTGGAGGTCAGCCCAAATCTGTGGGCGGGCGTCGGGCTGGTTAGAAGCGGCGCGGGAACGGCGCTGGTGGGCAGTCCTGAAATCGTGGCGGAACGCATAAAAGAATATGTCGCAATCGGCGCGGATACGTTTGTGTTCAGCGGTTATCCGCACCTTGAAGAGTCGATTCGCTTTGCCGAGCTTGTCTTTCCGCTACTCAAAAGGGAGTCAATTTTTGAAAGCGATCAGGTGGTTACGGGCGGCGGCTTTGAAGTGGGACAACGATTTGTGATTGCGGGCAGAGAGAGCAAAACGGACGGCAAAACCTCGCGCTCAAAACAATCCGCCGCATAATTTGCGCCGCTTGCGTCATACCCGCGTAGGCGGGTATCTAATTAAAAAGTCAAAGCAACGATCTGCTTACGATCATATTAAATACTGTATTTCCGCCTTCGCGTGTATGACGAGCGGCGCTGGCGCTTGAGCGCAAAACGCAAGCGATCGCGACTATTGGCTTCTTTCAAACTCTTTACTGCTTTCACTTTGCGTAAATCCAGCTTGCGCCATCGTTTCCACGAGGTTAGTTAAATGGCGCAAGCGGCTTGATACAATCGCCGACTCGCGCTGTTTGCGAGGAAACGTAAACGGCACAACAATCGCTAGTTAAATAAAGAGCCAGCAACTTTCAGCTTGTTTCTAAATTAACCAAATTCTTAACGATCGCTTTCGTTTCGTTGTTTTTAGTCGGTTGCGGCGGCGGCGGCGGAGGAGGCGGCTCTGGAAACAATCGACCCGCTCTAAGTTCCGCTAAAGACATAACCAGCTTTAACTTTTCAAGCGGCGTAATTAGGCAAACCGTGATCGACGGATCAGAGATTAACGTTACGATCGATTACTATTCAAACGATAAAACGCCAATCGTAACTACAAGCGCAAAGTCCGATTACTCTCCAAAAGGAACTATTTCAACGTTTGGAACGCCTGTTACTTATACCGTTACGGCTGAGGATTTGTCGACTAAAGATTATCAGGCGTTAGTTAAACGGGCGATTGTCGTTAGTAACGAAAGCGATCTGCTTAACGCTTTTGACGCTATAGGCGACGATAACGACTTAACGCAAATCGATCTGCTTATCACAAACGATATAAC